>NZ_MAGO01000009.1 GCF_001687335.1 Dissulfuribacter thermophilus
TTGGCGTCCAGGTGGAATACGGGTGTTCTTTTCGTCTGCTGAGGTTATTAGTTATGTTTTGAATCCTTTCTATTGAGTCAACAATTTGTTCTATTCTCCCCCATAGTTGTTCTGGGAGATCTGGATCACCATCTTTTAACATCTTTAATAATTCTAGGTTCATGGAAACTATTTGGAGTGGTCCGTTTATGTTGTGGATCACTCCCTGCCAAAGACGGCCGATTAGAAAATCTCTAAACTGATTTCTGCAGAGTTTGTTCAATGTATCAGACATATTATCCTATATTACATCCAATCTTTTTTGTTTATATGTGGTCAAAAAGATTTCCACTAGTTCTGGGTCAAACTGGGAACCAGCATTTTTTAATATTTCTTTAACAGCAAATTCAGGCTCCCTTGCAGGTCGATATGGTCTATTGGAAGTAATTGCATCAAAGGTGTCAGCAATTGCAAGTATCCTTGCAAGTCGAGGGATCTCTTTTCTCTTAAGTCCATCGGGATATCCTTTCCCATCCCATCTCTCATGATGATGTCTGATAATTTGGGGTTCAATACTGAGAAGCCCCAATTTTTTAACAATTTTTTCTCCTATAATAGAGTGCTTCTTTATTATTCCGTATTCTTCCGGGGTAAGCCTACCAGTCTTCATGAGGATCTCGTCCCTTATTCCAATCTTCCCAATATCGTGAAGTGAACCTGCAAATTGGAGAATCTCTAGTTCTTCATCTTTGCATCCTGCCTGTTCTGCAATTTTTATGGAAATGGCAGTCACTCTCTGTGAGTGCCTTGGTATATGAGTCTTTGGCCTCGAGAGTGCTGACAAGGGCAGTGAGTGTAGAATAAAGGTTGTAGCTGACACTTTCGTATAATAATAGATTTTCAATAGTGAGGCTGGCCCTCTCAGTCAATAGGTGCAAAATAAATACTGCATCATCTTCAAGTATTACTCCAGGCCTGGGGCAGGCAATTGAAAGGACACCGAATATGTTTTTTTGGATGAAAAGTGGGATTGCTATTAGAGCGGCATCGCGTTTGGCACCGTCTACTGCGGGAATTAGGGTTGGAATTCCATCCTTAGCCACTTGAGCATATGGCAGGGGGCTGTCTGGATAGTGAATAGTCTCCAGCTCCGGATCATATAACCCCTTACTTGCCATTAGTATCATTTTTTGTTCATCTCTATTGATTACCCAAAAGAGCCCTTGTTCTGTTTGGGTAAGTGTGCAGGCCAGTTCAACAAGGGTATTATAAAGCTCTTTTGTACTCTTTGTCTTACTCAATGTGTCACTTATGGTGAAGAGAATTGCCTGTTCTTTTACCTTTTGTTGGAGTTTTTGGTTGGTTTCCTCAAGTGCCTTTTTTACCTGAAGTTCCCTGGATAAATAGACATTTTCCTTTAAAACTTTTCGTTCACCAGCGAGGCGCTCCAATGATACGCTGAGTTGATCAAGACTAAAGGGTTTCGCAAGGAAGTCTGAGGCCCCTGCCCTCATGGCCTGAATTACTTTTTCACTGGATGGGTAGCCTGTAATAATTATTGCGACTATTGAGCGGTCCTTTTTCTTGACGCGTTTTACAAATTCAATACCGTCCATGCCCGGCATATTTATGTCTACAAGGACACCATCCAGTCCGCCTCCAAGACGGTGGATGGTGTTTAGGCCTTCGAAGGCATTTTCTGCCAAATAGACTTCAAAGGAACCAAGGGCATGTAAGTATTCTTTTAAGGTCTCTCTGACAAGCCTCTCATCATCCACGATGAGGATCTTGAGTGGACTCTTATTGACCTTGGTGCGTACTATATTGGGGGCACTTTTGTAGGGTATAGGCTGGTTGAGATCCATTTTTTTTACAGTGTCCCTATGAGTTTCTTTTTAAGCATTTGAAATTCATCTTCACTGATCAAACCCTGCTGCAGCAACTTCCCCAGGCGTTCAAGCTCTGTCAATGCCATTGAAGGGCTCATTGAAGGGCTTTTATAGGAGTCTGGAGGAATCCAGTCCATCCCATAGAGACCGTGAATTCCAAAGGATGTAGTAACTTCTTCTTTTGTCCCGTTGGTCTTGTCCTCTTTGGTTTCACATTTTGCCTTTTTAATTTCCTCCAATAAAAGCCTGTTTTCCCGTATGAGGTAAATGCGTTCGCATGCATTATCAACGCTAATCTTGAGCTCATCGAGCCTAAAGGGCTTTCTAAGATAGTCATATGCCCCTTCCTTTACAGCCTGGATCGCGGTTTCAAGAGAGGCATATCCGGTAATTATGATCATTAGTATGTCAGGATAGAGTTGTTTAGCTTTATGCATTACCTCCATACCGTCAACCTCTGGCATCATGAGATCAGTGATCAGAAGGTCAAATCTTTTTTTCTTCAGTTTTTTTATTGCATCGAGCCCGTTATTGACCACTGTAATTTCCCGATCATCACTTTGTAGTAATTCTACGAGGAGATCTCCGACGTTTTTTTCGTCCTCTGCAATGAGAATCTGGAGCTTGTCTTCAGGTTTTAAGGCCCTTGATTCCATTAAAGTCGTCCTTTCTCTCTGGAATTGATCAGCGGTCTCATGCATTCATTCAATACCCTGTCTCCTGTTGTTATTAGAGCTAAATGTGATTAAGTTTAATTAAAATCAACGACATAGAATCTATAAATCTTTATCGGTAAAAGAGGTGAGTGGCTTGAGCTTTTTTGAAGAAAAAAATTTGGACTCATTTTTGACCCTACCTAGAGAGGAACAGGAAAGTATTGTTGCCCAGATGGAGCCTTCCGAGGTACTGAGTGTGTCTTTGATGCTGCCCTGGGAAAAGCGTCTGAATTTTCTAGAGATGAGCCCCAAGTTTGACGAGATAGTTGAGGCCTATCCAATTCAAGAGCTCTACTGGACTATAAAGGCCACTGGTCCTCGTGATGCCATTTCTGTTTTGAAGGCAATGTCTGCTTCGGCCTTGCAATTGGTTTTCGATCTGGAATGGTGGGAAAAAGATACGTTTAAGCCTTCAAAGGCCCTTACCTGGATGGTCCTTTTATTCGAGGCTGGAGAAGGAAAGGTAATTGAGTGGATAAACTACATATATGAGCGGGATGAGACCATATTACCTCTTTTGCTACGTTCTTTCATAGAAGTTTTAAAAAGGCCTGATGACATGGAAATTCAAGAGGCAAGGGATGTGCTGGCCCCATTTACCCTAGATGATTGCTACTACATACGGTTTAATAATATTGAACTTCAACCTCTATGGGGGCGGTTTCTTGCAATTTTATATTCAGAGTCTCCTGGGAAATATAGGGATATTTTAGAGGCGATTTTGTGGGAGACGAGGCTAGAACAAATGGAGACTGCCTTTAAGTGGAGGCGCTCCAGACTCTCTGATTTTGGAATTCCTGACTATTATGAGGCAATAGACATATTTGCCTTTGCACCTGGCATGAAGGTGCGAAAAGTCAATGTGGATTACCTTGACGCAGGTGCCCTTGGAACAGATTTGCCCATGAGTTTTATCCCCACAATTTATATGGAGGGTGCAAATTCCCTGCTTAAGGCCATTGAAGCCCTTAAGGGATCAGTTTTCATGGAGAGGATAGTCCATGAATGGATAGGAGTGGCCAACAAGATTTTAATAGCCCAGGGTACTCCTCTAGATGAACCTGAACGGTTGAAAGAGGCCCTACTGGAAGGGACATCACTGATAAATCTTGGTCTTGAATGTCTGTGTAGTGAGGAAGGAATGGGCCTTGAGGAAGGGCTCAAGACATCAGTGCTCGAGGATTTGGTAAGGCTGGGCCTCACCAGGGTGAAAGAGGCGGCGCAGCCAATATTTGAGTTGGCCAAAGATCCCAATAGTCCTCCTGAACTCTTTCATCTCCCAGATGGACTCAGGGAAAGGTGTGTAGCCTTGCTCAATGAGCCTCCAAAGGTGTGGGATGACGAACGGTTCGTGATGCGTCCATTTACAAATGTCAAAGACCTGGAAGGTGTGCGAAGAGACGGTGAGATAGTCAGAGACCTCACAGATCTAATGGAATTTATCGTGCCTCATTGGAGCAGGTGGCCAGATGAAGTGTCTCTTGATGGAACTAATTTAAATGATCTGATGGAGTTCGATTTAGTTAAGGGTCTATTGACTGCCATGGGCAATTTTCTATTGAATGGCTCTAAAGAGGTGAGACCTATTCTAGAAAGGGACCTTTTTGAACTCTTTTCAAAATTTGAAGGGCTGAAAGGCCTAGATGATATTATAAGTTCAATGATCCCAGAATTGAAACGTAACTGTTCAGTATCATTTTTAGACTTTTTGGACAAAAAGATTCAAGAACTTTTGGAAGACTGGATTCTCATGGGAAGGCCTAGAGAAATCGATGGAAGGCTTATCCATGGGATACTGGTTAGATTGTCAGATCGTACATGAATTTTCATTGTTGTTTTCTTGAGAAATTGGTACAGCCTTTTGGATTACCTCGATTACCTGGTTTGGATCATCGAGGACATGGAAGATAGCCATGTCCTCATGGGAGATCATGTTATGACGAAGTACTGTTTTTTCTATCCAGTGGACCAGTCCCTTCCAGAAATCACTGCCCACTAATATTACTGGAAATGGTTCAATCTTCTTGGTCTGTATAAGGGTTATGGCCTCAAAAAATTCATCTAGGGTCCCAAATCCACCTGGTAGGCATATAAATGCTACGGCGTATTTGACGAGCATCACCTTTCTTATGAAGAAGTATCTGAAGTTAAGGCTAATTGTAGCATATGGATTAGGTTTTTGCTCGTGAGGTAGTTTTATGTTTAGACCAGCAGATATCCCTCCTGCCTCTCTGGCCCCCTTGTTTGCTGCTTCCATTATGCCGGGGCCACCTCCTGTAACTACATTATAGCCAGCTTTGACAAGGTCATAGGCAATGGTCTCTGCCAACTGGTAGTAAGTCGAATCTGGTTCCTGTCTGGCTGAACCGAAAATGGCCACTGCAGGATAAATCCTACAGAGATCTTCAAACCCATCTACGAATTCGGCCATTATTCTGAAAAGACGCCACGATTCCCTTGCGTTTAGATCCTGTAGTACAAAACGGTCTTTTAGGTCTGGACTAGATTTTTTATTCAATGGATTAAATCCCCCCTTTAGCTAGAACCTAAATTCTGCAATTGGCGAGTTTGCCCAAGATGCGAGGCGCAAGGGGCGCAGACGTGCTCAGGCACTTCAAGCCCTTTGCAACAAAGCAGATTGGGCAAAATCGCCAATCCCGCAGGGCGGCAAAAGGGGGCAAAAAACACGGAATATGGATTCACCCAAAAAGTGAATTTTAGGAAAGACCAAATATCTGCTAATTCCCTATTTAATCGTTCAAAATTCATTTTTTGCCCCCTTTTGCCGTGCAGGATTTAGGTAGAACTATTTTGTCTGAATAGTTGCACTGGCTATTTGTCTAAGCACATAATAGGATTTAGGTTCCTTCTCAAGGTGTTTTAAATGCATTGCCTTGAGTAGTGCCCATGCCTCCTTTATATTTTGTTTGGACATCTTTAACCTATTTAATCTATTTAAAGGACTAATTTGGACAAAATCTAGGCATCTCAATGTCCCATCAGAAATGCGTAATCCATTTTTTTTAAGGTTTGTCCACTCTGGCCCATAACCGACTATTTTTAATAAGCGAGTCTTAAAATACAGAGTCAATGTATATGGCTCCATACCCTGATTGAGCTCGTTGAGAAACCACAATAAAAGCTCAAAAATATCCCTTTCAGGAGACAGCTCTCGGGTCCACAGGTCTACTAATTCACAGCCAAGACCAGCACACGCAAACTTTATTGCATGATTTTTTATTTCGGGAAAGGTGTCTTTGGCCCCCACAGAATGCAGGTGATAGAGTCCCTCGGTCCTTGGGGGCTTCAGGGTTGCAACTAAATAATTCAAGTCTTCAAGGGCATTTAAAAATCTCTTTTTGCTCCTCTTAGCTCCCCTTGCTAGGGCCTTGATTTTTCCATGAGAAACAGTGAAGAGAGTGATAATTCTATGAGATTCCCCAAAGTCTTGGCCTTTGAGGACTATTGAGTCCGATTCAATAAGCTTCTCCATCTTTTGAAGGAGGCCTCATTTGTAGAGTGGTATTCCCCGCTTTGGGAGGAGAAATTGCATCTTTATTCAAAGTTTCAAATGCAAAATAACCCAATATGATCGCGATGATTAGAATTAATAGAAAAATGCCAGTATTTTTTATCAAAGTTTTTGAATGATTTTCCTGTCCGGTCCCTTTTTCAGATTCTTCCTTAGATTTTTCTTCTTGGTAGCGGAGTAATATTTCCTCTGGAGTTAGTCCTATAAACTCAGCATAACTTTTTAAGAATCCCTTGATAAATACCTCACCAGGGAGTTCATCCCATTTGCCGCTTTCCATATATATTAAGGATCTTTTAGGGATTTTAGTCCCTTCAGAAATTTCATCGAGGGAAATGCCTCGTAATTCTCTCTCCCTTTTTAGGTATTCACTTAGTTTTTCTGAGCCCATTTTGACACACTATAAGAGGATTCTAATGGAGGCCTTTTGCCTGAGTTCCTTGAGCCATTCTTCAAATTGTTGATTTAGCTTTTTCTTGAAAAGTAGATTTCTTATTTCCCTTTTTTGAGCATTTAAAGACTCTTCATTGGAACTAAGTATATCCTTGACTCTGAGTATGTGAAATCCTGTTTCAGTCTCAATTATATTGGAAATTTCCCCCTTTTTTAGGTGTTTTACGTGTTCCTTTAAAAAAGGTGCCATCTCAGAGAGGGTGAATGAACCAATATCTTGAAACTTTTCCATGACGGCATTTTGGGTCTGTGGCTCCTTAAGCTCTTTTAGGATTTTAAGGGCTTCTTTCTTAGCCTCTTCTCTAGTCCTATGTTGCCCATCAAAGCCGATAAAAATATCTTGAAGCTCATAAATTGGTCCTTTTTTTAAATCCTTGAGAGGATGTTCCTTCAAATATGCCTCAATCTCTTCATCGGTTACCACAATCTTTCCCCTCACTTCAGAGGATATGAGCCTTGAATGTTCTATTTGTGTCCTGATTTCTTCCCTGTAAGCATCTAAGTCCTTTCCCTGTTTTTTCAATATGTCTTCCAGTTCCTTAATAGTGAGGCCGTTTGACTTCAAGATCTCGTCTAATGCTAGATCCACCTCTTTTTTTGATACCTTAATCCCCCTATCCTCTATTTCCTTTTTGATTAGATGTTGATCAATGACCTGTGGCAAAATCTGCGCCAGTAGTGTGTCATCCAGGGGCCTCCCTGTCTGTCCTGTTCGTCGGAGTATGTCTTTGGCCTTATCTTTGAGCTCTGATAGGGTTATGCAATCGTTATCTACAATGGCAACGATTCTGTCCACAATTTCCCCATATGTTGGACGGAGGATGATCGTGTGGGATATAAAAAAGGTGACAATTAGGACGAAAAACAGGTGTTTTTTCATAAAGAAATAATCTCCTTTAAGTGTTATATTCAATCGAGGCCACGTAAAATTTCTTTAAGCATAGAAAAAGAAGTAGTGATTGCAAGTCTTCCGTCAGGCATCAGGCTTCCTTTTCCACTTTTAACAAAGTTTACAACCTTCTCAAGGTTTGGAGGACCCTTTTCATCAAATGTCAAGATAAAACGTGTGTCTTTCTTTGTGTGCTGTTCATCGAGTCTTACGCAATGAATTTTCTTTAGGAGCAATTTCAACTCTGTAATCGCAAAAAGATTTTCAGTTTCAACTGGTATTGGTCCATAAACATCGGATAAATAGGCCCTTTTTTCTTCAAGCTCTTGTGAATCTCTACATTGACTAATAGTCCTGTAGAGCCTTAGGCGTTCTGAAACATCCTTACAGTATTCCTCAGGTATGTAGGCCGGAACCTTTAAGTTCACTTCAGGATGGATGCTTTCTTCAGGGGGAACACCCTTTAATTCATCCACAGCCTCTTTTAAGAGTTCAAGAAACAGATCATAGCCAACCTTGGCGATTTGTCCGGATTGAGCAGTGCCAAGGAGATTTCCCGCCCCTCTGATCTTTAGGTCTTCCATGGCAAGGGTAAGTCCGCCGCCTTTGGTCTCCATCTCTAGGACTGCCATAAGTCTTTTGCGGGCATCTTTTGGTATCTTGGCAATGTCTGGAACAAGGAGGTAAGCGTAGCCCTGTTCTGCTCCCCTTCCAACACGGCCTCTGAGCTGGTAGAGTTGAGCAAGGCCAAGGGTGTCTGCTCTGTGAATGAGCATTGTATTTGCAGAAGGTATGTCTATCCCGGATTCGATAATGGTGGTGCAGACAAGGCAATCTATCTCTCCCCGGATAAAACGTACCATAACGTCTTCAAGTTTAGACTCGTCCATCTGGCCATGGGCTACGTCTATCCTGGCCTCTGGGACAAGGGCCTTTAGTTTTTCCGCCATCCGTTCAATGCCTTTTACCCTATTGTAGACGTAAAATATCTGTCCACCCCGCTCAAGTTCTCTTCTAAATGCATCCTTTATAACTGGTGGATCAAATTCAGATAGAAATGTCTTGACAGGACGTCTGTCTCTAGGCGGAGTTTCAATGACAGAAAGATCGCGAATGCCAAGAAGAGAAAGTTGTAGGGTCCTGGGAATGGGTGTGGCCGTTAGGCTTAGGCAATCTACATTTTTCTTGAGCTGCTTTAGCCTTTCTTTGTGTCGAACTCCAAAACGGTGTTCTTCATCAATGATGAGCAATCCCAGGTCCTTAAAGGTACAGTCTGCCTGGAGTAACCTATGGGTCCCAATAACTATATCTACAGATCCATTTCTTACCCCTTCCAAGATCTCTCGCTGTTCTTTTCTGCTCTTTAATCTACTTATGGCAGCAATTTTTACTGGAAACCGTTTGAAACGCTCCCTGAATGTCCTTTCGTGTTGTTCAGCAAGGAGTGTTGTTGGAACGAGTACGCCTACCTGTTTTCCATTCTCAACTGCAAGAAATGCGGCACGCATTGCAACTTCGGTCTTACCAAAACCTACGTCTCCGCAAAGGAGCCTGTCCATAGGCTTTGGCGACTCCATGTCTTTAAGGATCTCAAAAGTAGCCCTTTTCTGGTCAGCAGTGTCTTCGTAGGGGAAATCTGCCTCAAACTCATGGTACATTGCATCCGGTGGATTGAAGGCATAGCCGCGTTGCACCTGCCTTAGGGCGTAGAGATCAACGAGTTCATTGGCAATTTCAAGGATGGCCTTTTTGACGCGTTTTTTGGTGAGTTCCCAAGATGTTCCACCGAGTTTGTCGAGCCTTGGGACCTTGTCTTCAAGACCTTTGTATCGTTGGAGTAATCCTATTCTGTCAACAGGTAGATAGAGTTTGTCTCCATCTCGATATTCGAGGAGTAAGTATTCTCCGGGTATGCCTCCTGCTTCTACAGTTTCAAGGGCCCTGAATATACCCAGACCAAAGTCTCTGTGGACCACTATGTCCCCTGGAGCCAGTTCTTCAAGCTCGACTGGGGCTATCTTCCTGGCTTTGGTTCTGGATACGGACTTTTTCTTTCTCTCTTTTGGGGTTCCAAGGAATTCGTCTTCACTCAGGAAAGTTATGCCCTTTTCAACTATTGAAAAGCCAGATGACAGTTCACCCTCTACAAGATAGATGCCAGGATCATCAGGTAGGATCTCTATCGGCGCCTTTAAACTGGAGTCAAGCCCAAGGAGTTGGTGCTCAGGACTGATAGAGAGTAGAGAAGAAATCCTCTTTACAGTCTTTTCATTGGAACATGAAACAATTATGCGCTCCCCATCTCTGATCCTATTATTCAGGTGTTCGAGAAAAGGTGCTATGGATTCTTTGCCTTTTCCAGTACTTGATATTATGGATATGTTGGTTGGAGGGGTCAGTTCGAGAGGGGCTTTTGGGATTCTCTCGACTGTATCTCTTTGCCCGATGTGAATCTCAAAGAGGGTCTTTTCTAGAGATACCTCTTTTTTACAAATGGCAATGGGCCTCTTTTTAAAGGCATCCTTTAGACCATCGACCGGGAGTATATACTCTTCCAATGAGCCAATTGGTGGAGGTAATTTGTCTTTTGCATCGTTGTATGCAGAGTTTGCACGTTCCCAAAAGATTGTAGCCTCCTCAATTATGGAAGATACGTCATCCATTATAAAAAGGGCATTGTCTCCAATATAGTCGAGTAGGGTTTCGGGCCTATTGTATAAAATGGGTAAGAGGGAGAGGACATTTTCCTCTATTATTCCCTCTCTAAGGGAATTCATGATTGTGACAACATCTTCTGAGGACCAGCCTATGGATTCAGCGCGCATTAAAAGCTGCTCACAAGCAGGACCTACAAGGTCTTTATTAAAAAAGACCTCGATACATGGGAGAAGAAACCATTGTTTTACTCTGCCTACTGACCTTTGGGTCTCGGGATCAAAGGTGCGGATCTCTTCGATGAAGTCACCAAAGAAGATTATTCTCAGAGGGAATTTTGTCCTTGGAGGGAAGATATCGAGGATATCACCGCGTTTCGAGAATTCACCTACCTTTTCAACCCTGCGATTTTGTTCGTAGCCTGACTCAACAAGCCATCTTTCAATGGCATTTCTGTCGACCTCTTCCCCCTCCTCTAGATATTCAAGCCCCGCATTCAAGACGTCTTTCGGGACTGTGTATTCCATAACCGCCCTAACAGGGGTAATTATATGGATTTCTTCCTCTTTTCCCATTTCGAGTATTTCAAAGAGGGTGCTGATGCGTTCAGCTGAGATCTCAGCATCAGGAATCATGTGCACATATGGCAGTGTGAAACGATTGGGGTAAATAACTACAGGTTGCTTAAAGAAAAATTTAAGGTCCTTTGCCCTTTCTTCCGCGCTTTCCTGATCCTTTGTAATCCATACGAAAAACCTAAACCTATTGGGTAGACTCTCTTTATATTCTTTTAAGAGCCATGCCGCAGAAGATGGCCTATTTGAAAGGCCTTGTATGAAGATTAATAGATTTCTTGGGTCCAATTTTCGTCAAAATATAGCAGCCTTTAGAGTTTCAGTCTGGAGATAGTAGCCATGGTCTTGAGGAAGTTCAAGGGCCTCCAAAGAGTAAATAATTTTTTTGGAGATTTTTTCAGGGATCGAGTCTTCTACTCCGATTTGGGTCAAAAGTGATTGCAAGGCCGCTTGTTTTTTTTGGCCCTCTTGTTTTATAAGCACATCCAGTTCTTTTTTTAACTCATTGAATTGACTGCTCAACAATAGATATAAATATTCTTTCTCTATTTTTTTATAACTGTCTTTTAGTATAATATTGTTTTTTGAAAATTCTTTTAATAATAAGGATATCAAACTGTTATCATTAATCCAATAAAATGCAAATAGGTGAGTTATTACATAAGTCCTAAAAAAGAGCTCTTTATCTCTAAGATCTTTATTGAGAATTTTACGAAAAGAGTGATCTAGACTTTGAAGGAGAGAGGATGCCAATTCATTGTGATCATACATATTTTAATTTAAAAAAAGAAGTGCATTTATTGTCAAGGCCTATTTTAAAAATTTCACTAATAAACTATCGCGATTTCAACATCATCCGGCTTTTTTGTGACAGTGACGTTTACATTTTCTCCTTGTCTCAAGTTTCTGAACTTAACACCGTGGGTATTTGAAGGGCTAAACCGCACGGTGTCAAGGCATGAAATGAGCAATTGTTCACAAAATAGGTCTCCATCAAAGTACTTGGGGCAATGTTGGAGATTGAACAAGAAGGAGATGTCTTTTGGCGAGGGTAGAGGAGCAGCATGTGGGTGGTGGGGTGAGGTGAGGTGGGATGGGCAGTACAACCCCTGTGGGACATGGTCTCACTTTTCGGACATGCTCCGCTCGGCCGACCTAGTCGGCATCCCTGCTGACAAGGTCGGGGCGTGCGTCCATGCACATCCCCTCAACCCCTGTAATAAAGTTTTGAGTGTTGATTTTTGAGTTTTAAGTTGAAGGAATAGGGCTATTAAAGGCTGCTTCCTCTAACTCATAACTCAAAACTCAACACTTTTAAAAGGTTGTGCCTTTGTCATCCGGAATGAAATTTCATTTCATTTACTAAAGAGCGCGTCGACGAAGACTTCTGGCTCAAAGGGTTCTAGGTCTTCCATCTTTTCGCCGATACCAATGAAGCGGATTGGTAATTTGAGTTCATTGGTAATGCTCACGACAATGCCACCTCTTGCCGTACCATCGAGTTTTGTGAGAATGATCCCTGTGAGCGGAGTCACTTCGTGGAACTGTCTGGCCTGATTCAGGGCATTCTGACCAGTAGTTGCATCAAGTACCAAAAGCACTTCATGAGGCGCGCCATCTAGTCTCTTACCTATGACTTTCCTAATCTTTTTAAGCTCCTCCATTAGGTTGACCTTGGTATGGAGCCTTCCAGCAGTATCAATGAGTACTACATCGACCTGTCGTTTTAGAGCAGCCTGAATACCGTCAAAGGCAACTGCTGATGGATCGGCCCCAGGACTGTGGTGAATCACAGGTATGTCAAGGCGTTCTCCCCAGGTCTGGAGTTGTTCGATTGCTGCAGCCCTAAAGGTGTCTGAGGCAACAAACAAGACCTTTTTCCCTTGATTTTTTAGGTGATAACCCAGTTTTGCAATGGTAGTGGTCTTACCAACTCCATTTACGCCGACCATAAGTATGCAATAGGGAGTGGGCTCCCAGGGGATATCATGGTCAGTTACCTTTACCATAGATGAAATGATTGCCTTAAGTCTAGTCTTTAGTGCCTCTCCATCTTGGAGTTCAGATCTCGCAACTTCACTCCTCACCTGTGAAAAGATTTCTTCAACTGTGCTTACACTGATATCTCCGGTTACAAGGAGCTCTTCTAGTTCATCTAGGAGTTCATCGTCGATTTTACTCTTCCCAAAGAGTAGGTCATCAACCTGTCTCATGAAGCCCTTGCGGCTTTTTTCGAGCCTTAGCTTTAGTTTTGAGATCAGACCCTGAGATTCTTGTTTTTCTATTGTATTTGCAGTATGTTGCTCTTCTTTATCTTTTTTAAAAAGTCTTCCAAGCATCTTTCTTAATCCTTTTGGGAATGTTTTATTGTCATGATTATATTGCTGATTGAAGAACAGCCATATATCTCAATTGAATATTAGGTCTTGACTAGGAGCAAATATTAACGTAGTTAAAATTATTGTAAATACTGCAAGTTTTGAAATGGAGGTAAAACGTGAATAAATCCCAGCTTATTGAAGCCCTCTCTCAAGAGACAGGCCTAAGCCGTGCAAATGCTGAGTTTATTGTAAATGAGGTATTTCAGGCCATGACAGAGGCCCTTGCTCAAGGTGAAGGGGTCGAGATCAGGGGATTTGGCAGCTTTTCTATCCGTGAATACGAGGCTTATGAAGGCAGAAACCCAAAGACAGGGGAAAAGATAAAGGTGCCTCCAAAGAAGTTGCCCTTTTTCAAAGTAGGAAAGGATCTGAGGGAAAGAGTGAAAAACAAGGTCCAGATGAAAGACTGATGAATTTATTAACCCATCTCTTTTATTTTAATGCCATTTAACAGTAAAAGAGCTGCAGTTACGCCAATGACGGGTGAAAGCCCACAGGAAGGACTTTTAGACTTTAATATCGCACAGTTAACCTGAAACATTTTGGCCAATTTCAATGCCTCTTTGGCCCCTTTCAAAAAGTATGGGGTTACGTCTTCTCCAGATTCTGAAATTACCTTGGCCTTGCCGTTTAAGACATCTATTCCATTACCATAAAGGATTGAGGCAGGGGGTCTTGGGGTTGGAAGCCCTCCTAATTGTTCTGGGCATATAGGAATTACATGCATATTGGCAAGGCCGCTCACCAATTCTGGAGCGGCCTTGGTCTTGCCATCATATCTAGTTTTGAGTCCTAAAAGACATGCGCTTACTATGATCACAGGGTCTTTAGATATTCTCTATAACTACCTGAGGTTCTTCATTTTTTCTTGGAGCAATATATCCTATGGAAAATGCCTTTTCATCCATTGCCTGTATTTGGAAGAGGACATCTTTGGCATCTTGTTCAGGAACCACCAATATCATTCCTATGCCGCAGTTGAATGTCCTGAACATCTCCTCCTTTGAAATGTCACCGCGCTCTTGCAAGAAATTGAATATCGGAGGCATTGGCCATGATCCTTTTTTGATCACAGCCTTACAAGACGATGGAAGGATCCTTGGGATGTTGTCGAAAAATCCTCCGCCTGTGATGTGTACAATTCCCTTAATGGGAGAGCCTGCCTTCAAGAGATGGAGTACTACTGGAACATAGATTTTAGTCGGTACTAATAGTTCGTCTGCAACGGTTTTGCCATCAAATCCTGGTATTTCGTCGTGTATCTTTAGACCCAATTCATCGAAAAAGATCTTTCTTACAAGCGAGTAGCCATTTGAGTGAATACCATTTGAAGCCAGACCTATTAAGACGTTTCCAACTCCGATTTCTGACCCATCAATGATCTTATTCCGTTCCACTACGCCCACTACGAAGCCTGCTAGGTCGTATTCACCAACTTGGTATAGACCTGGCATTTCAGCGGTTTCCCCACCTATGAGGGCACAACCTGCCTCTTTGCAACCATCGGCAATGCCTTTGATTACTGCTTCTGCAACTTGATTTTCCAGTTGTCCTGTAGAGAAGTAGTCCAGGAAAAAGAGTGGGCTGGCTCCACAGACAACTATATCGTTCACACACATGGCAACCAGATCGATGCCAATTGTATCATGTCGATTAGCCATTATGGCAATCTTTATCTTTGTGCCGACCCCGTCTGTGGATGCAACCAGAACTGGTTCTTTATACTGTTCAGTATCTAAGGCAAAAAGGCCGCTAAAACCCCCAATCTCTGTTAATACTCCACGCTTGAATGTGGAGGTCACTATAGGTTTAATGGCCTCAATCAGGGCATTGGCCTTATCTATGTTGACTCCTGCTTCTTCGTATCTGCTCTTCTTCAAGACGCCTGCTCCTTTATCTGCTATTTCTACCATTTTGACATAGGAAGTCAATGTTAATAAAAAATTTTTAACATTACAAATTCCTTCATTTCCTTAATCCATGGACTGAGTTTTATCTCTAAGGTCCTGCCTTCGAGATAGCGCTGATTGATTATGCCCAGATAATTTTCATAGATTTCCATGAGGTTTTTGGCATCGGTTTCAGGGATTATGCCAAATTCCTCAAAGCGTTCAAGTAGACCCATAGTGCTGGTCTCTTCGATCAACTGTGGGAATCTATTGGCATTTAAGAGGCAATAAAACTGCACCAAAAATTCTATGTCTGTGACTCCACCCAGGTCATTTTTTACGTGAAATAGTCCTTTTGGGGTTTTCCCCTTGGATTGAAGCATCTTATATCGCATATCACGTAATTCTTGGACAAGGGTTCCCTCATCTCTTGGACGTATTAAGACCTCTTTTCGAATGTCGCTGAATTTTTTTGCAAGTTTTTCACATCCTGAAACTGGCCTTGCCCTTATTAGGGCTTGGTGCTCCCATGTCCATGCTTGAGTCTTCTGATAATTGTGGAATGCCTCTATAGAGCTTACGAGTACCCCTGATGATCCGTTGGGTCTTAGGCGCATATCAACTTCATAAAGGCGTCCAGATGGGGTCAAGGTAGTGAGAATGTGGATTATTCTTTGTCCAATTCGGGAAAAGAATATGGACGAATCCCCTTTTCTTTTTAGGTCGTAAAGGAAGACTAAATCTAGGTCTGAAGCAAAAGTGAGTTCACGACTTCCGAGTTTACCATATCCGATGATCAAGAAGTCCTGTAAGAGTTTTCTCTGTGTTCCATCTCCTTGTGGCGAATCAAACCGCTTTGCAACGTGTAGCCACGCCTCCTTTGATACCTCGTTTAAAATTAACTCGGCAAGTTCTGTGAGTCCAAGGCAAATTTCTCGAGCCCGTATCCCCTTTTCAAGGCCCAGATAGGCGAACTGGAAGGTCTGATTGTGTTTGAAGTGCCTTAGACCCTCCATGAAGCCCTCCAGATCCCCTGGTTCAATTCCTTTTAAGGCTATTTCCAGGGTCTTTTTAAGTCCATTTTTATTGGGCAGATCCCCTATAGTCTCAATTGAAATTAGGGAGTCTATTACCCCTGGGTGAGTACAAATATGACGTGTGATCCACGGGGATTCCCCTGCAAATTGCGCTAGGTTTTTTAGCACATTTGGATTTTCTGCAAAGAGGGCCAGGTAAAATCCTCGGCGTCCAATTGCCTCTAGGACTTCTAGAGATCTGAGGAGTGCAGTGTCCGGATCTTTCAACTCAGGTGCAATATTTATCAAGCTGGCTATGATACGCCTCAAAAAGGTCCTAGATCTCTCAGTCATCGCCTTAACTGTACGGGATGATTTGAGGCTTAGGATCCGTCCATAGATTGTTTCAGGGGAATTGAACCCCAGACTTTCCAGGAGATTTAGCACATTTTCTTTGTCAAGGGCTCCATCCCATAGTGCTAAAATGTCTTGGTGGCGGCCTGAACTTTGGGTAACGTCTGAGCTGTTTTCCTGAAAAAGCCCCTTAAAGTGTGTTTCTATTTTTTTTCTTTCCTGGTCAATCGTGGTTGTCAAGGCATCTTTGGAGTCCATTCCTAGGACTTTAGCTAGCTCTTCAAGCTCATTTGATGAGCTGGGGAGGACATGCACCTGTTGATCATCTTTTTCCTGAAGTGTGTGTTCTAGCTTTCGAAGAAAGAGGTATGCTTCTTTTAATTCGTCACAGGTTGATTTGGGCAGTAGTCCATTCCCCTTGATAGTATTTAAGGCCTTTAGGGTAGACTGGCACATGAGCTCTGGCTGTTTTCCTCCATGAATTAGCTGAAATGCCTGGACCAAGAACTCCACCTCTCTTATGCCACCTGGCCCCAACTTTATGTTGTCCAAGAGCCTTTTTTGTCTGGATTCCTGCTCGATTAAGGCCTTCATCTCTCTAAGGGATTCCAAAGCCCCGTAGTCAAGATACTTGCGATATATGAATGGCCTGAGTCTTTTTAAGAGTAGCGCCCCAGAGTCCAAATCCCCGGCAACTGGTCTTGCTTTGATCAGGGCATAACGTTCCCATTCCCGACCATGGATCTCGTAATAGGCCTCCATTTGGTCGAAGCTCATACACAAGGGCCCGCTTTCACCAAAAGGTCTCAATCTTGTATCAATCCTGAAACAAAAACCATCCTCTGTTACAGTCCCAATTATCTTGACAAGATCCCTGCACAGATGCTCAAAGAATTCTTGGTTGGTAATGGGGTGCTTGTGATCAGTCCTTCCCTTTTGTGGATATGCAAATATGAGGTCGATGTCTGAGGAGAAGTTAAGTTCTTCTCCTCCTAGCTTTCCCATTCCAAAGACAACGAGGTCCTGAGTCACTCCCTCTGAGGAAAGGGGAGGGCCGAATTTTTTTTGGAGATTATGGGTCAAAAAATCGACTGTGATGCCTAGAATAAATTCTGCAAGTACAGTCAAATCCATCATTGTTTCAATGGGATCTGCCATGTTGGCGAGATCCCTCCAGGCAATTCGAACCATCTCGCGCGCCCTAAAGAGCCTGATGGCCTTCATAAAGGCACCAGGTTCAGAAAAATTTTCTTTCCCAAGGAGGGATTGGGCGTTTTTATAACGCGTGGTCGGGTCTCTATCCATATAAGACGTGGATAAGTCGCCGGACTCTACTAGATCTTTGAGGATATGGGGATGGCGATCTATGGTTCGCTTTATAAATCTCGAATAGGAGCAGATTTTTTGTTTAACATCCACGATTTTTCAAGAGTTCCTCTATTAAGAGATTTTGAACTTCGTAAGGGGAAAGACCGGTCTCGTTAACCTCCATCCATACACACCTTCTAAAGGCCCTCGCAAGATCTGCCCTAACGATGATCTTCAATTCTTCTTTGGGTTCATTATATAAATCTTTTTCTCTTTCATCCCAATCTTTCATCTCTAATGGAGATAGGTACATGTTGGAAAATGTGACGTCAAGGGGAGATTTTGTGTGTAAAAATTCGCATTAGAAATTCAGAATTTATACAAAAAGAGATTGACACTTACCAGCAGGTGTCGTAAGGTTGTCTGAAACTTTGGGGAGCTACTTAAGATCACTCAAGTTCTTCTAGTAATTCCTCTGGTTTTAGATTTTATTTTTTGTGGAATTAGGTTTTGTGACAGATTTTTCTTTTCAATGCCCGCCTTTACGGCTTATCTCAATCAGTGTCCATCCCAGAATGGTCCTTTTATTTGATGGCTGCGTTGCTCGTCAGCGACAAGCGTTCACCTACTCTAGGTGCACCCGCCTCTTGCGCTATCTCATGCCTTGCCTTCGAATTAAAAGTCTCATCCTGGGAAAAACACTATTCAGAAAATTTCGTGGGAAAAACATTGTTTGAAGAAATTATCAAGAATTTCCCCTTTAGGGGATAGATTAAAAATATAAGGAGACTTATTATGAAACTCTACATTGGAAACCTACCATTTAGCTCAACTGAGTCAGAAGTTCGTGCGCTTTTGGAAGAACACGGTGAGATTCAGTCATTTGATTGGTTGATCGATAGAGAGACCGGCAGATGCCGTGGATTCTGCTTTGCAGAAATGGAAAACGCTGCAGCTGATTCAGTTATCAAGGCATTAAATGGAAAGGAGTTTGGTGGTAGAACCATAAAGGTCAACGAGGCACGTCCTCGCCAGCCACGTAGAAGACAGAATTGGTATTAATTTGACAAACTCTGTAATTGCAGAATTTGGGTCTAAGATGAGAACAAGGGTGGAGAATTTTTCCACCCTTTTTTTTATAATGGCCCCCAACGAAGTTGCGTATTTGCTCACAGGGCACCGCATCTACAGCGTTGTCGGGCATTCGACGTACAAGGAAGTACGCCTTCATGCCCTCCGCCCACCCCCATTCTCTCTCCCAAAGCTGGTCCTATCACACACTTGACACCGTGGGTCTTTGTTGGAGGCCAAACGAGAAGGAAATGCCCCCTAAGAGATGCAAGAAGAGCAGTGAGTGGGAATGGAGCGCTATGGGATAGGAATGGACGGGATGGGCAGCGCAGCCCCCGTGGGACATGGTCTCAGTCTTCGTACATGCTCCGCTTGGCCGACCTAGTCGGCATCCCTGCCGACAAGGTCGGGGCATGCGTCCATGCATGCCCCCTCAGCCCCTTCGGGGCTTCGGGCCTATTTGCGCTCCGCATGTCCTGTTCGACCAAACCGTCCCCCAGGGGTTGCGCTGTCCTTCTGGCCGTCTCCTACTTTGTGCTGTACACCCACTGTTTTATTAAATGGGCTTTTGTTGTAAGGGCTGGAAGTTCCAGCCTCCCTCAATCCCCCTTTGGGGCTGGCTCTTGTACACACTTGACACCGTCATGAAAATTTTTTTAGCAAACGAGGTTAATGTATGAAAAATAAAGGGAAAAGCCCATTATGGCCTTTGGATCAGCGGTTTGGTAAAAGGTCGGAGGCGTCTCTAAAACGGAACGGTTTGGTCGAGCTTACGTGTGCGAAGCGAAACAGGCCCGAGGCCCTGAAAGGGCCAAGGGGGCGTGCATGGACGCACGCCCCGGCCTTATGGGCATGGATGCCCATTAGGCCGGCCCAGTGGAGCACGGAGGAAAAAGCGAGACCATGTTCCGTTTGGAGCGCATCCGACCAAAGAAAAAGCCCTTTTGCAAATAGCTGTCTGCCGGCAGGCCTATTTGCCCCTTTTCGCAGTGCATAATTTGGGATAATTGTAGGGGCGAGGTCCCTTGCTGTCTATTGGCGATGATACTCTTGAATTATAATTTAACAGTTGTATTTGATTGAAATGGCGAAGACTTTTAAAACAGTACATATCATCGGAAGTAAGACCATGGGCGGTGCAGAGCGTTTTTGTTTTAGGCTCATTAGCGCCCTAAATGAGTTTGGTACAGACTGTATTGCCTTTGTTAGGAAGGGAAGTGAGGTAGAAAAGAGCCTACCAGAAGCAGTATCATATCTAGGTCTTCCTATGAGAACGGTCTGGGATCCGTTATCCATGATACAAATCAAGAGGGCCATAAGGCGGATTTCACCAACGGTGGTGCAGACCTACATGGGGAGGGCTACGAGATTAACACGGCTCAAAAAGGGCCAATTACCCATTCACGTTTCGAGGCTTGGTGGTTATTACAAATTAAACGGATATAGACATGCCCACGCCTGGGTTGTGAATACCAAAGGCTTGTGTGACTATTTGATTTCCAATGGTTTCCCAAAAGATAGGGTGTTTTACGTACCAAATTTCGTGGAGGAAGTGGATCCTGAAAAGATAGGTTCCAAGGAACAGCTTAGAAAAGAGTTGGGTATACCTCTTGATGCATGGCTTTTGGTAACAGCTGGCAGATTCATTCCGGTAAAGGGGCATCAATATCTGATAGATGCCTTTTTAGATCTCCCGAAGCGCATTCGCAATAGGCCACTTTATCTGGCTATACTTGGTGATGGTCCGCTCAAAGGACAGTATCTTGAAAAGATAAAGGGCACTGGGTACGAAGAGAGGATCATTTTTCCAGGCTGGGTTAACCAGCCGGAAAGATACTATATTGCCTCGGATATGATAGTCTTTCCAAGTCTCGAGATGGAGACCCTGGGAAATGTGATTCTAGAGGCCTGGGCCATGAAGCGTCCTGTGGTCACCAGTTCCTTTCGAGGGGCAAGAGAAATTACTGAGGACAAAATGGACGCCATCAGAGTGCCATGTAATGACTCCCATGCCTTGAAGAAGGCGATTCATAGTCTCTTAGATGATGATGGGATGAGAGTTGAGCTGGCATTGGCAGGACATGCCAAGATAAACAGTCAGTTTTCCAAGGGAGTTGTTTTAAAGAGATATCATGAGATTTATGAAGAACTGACATCACAGATTATAAGGGCTGGTTCATGAGAGGCATATCCATCCTGATGTATCACCAGATTGGTCCATTCTCCTCCATGAGGGAACATCGTTCTACATATTGTCATCACAAGAGATTTGCCTTACAGATGTTTTATTTGAGGATCTTGGGCTACAGAGTCCTTGATTTCGATACTGTCCTGAGGTGTATAAAGGGCGAGGAAGAGGTCCCACCTAGGGCTGTTGCCCTCACTTTTGATGACGGATATGAAAATTTTTATGAGTATGCCTATCCTGTACTCAGACGGTATGGATTCCCTGCAATTGTTTACCTCCTTTCCGGCTACCTTGGTAAGGAAGCCAGTTGGTTTAAAAAGGATGGAAGATCAACTCCACCCATAATGTCTGAAGAGAGAATTAAACAGTTAATGGACAAGGGAATTAGTTTTGGCAGCCATGGAGTGACCCATCTCAAGCTTGGAGAGGCCTCTGACGAGGAGATCTATTTTGAGGTCCGAGAGAGTAAAAAGGTGCTGGAGGAAAAATTTAAGAGGCCTTTCAGGCATTTTTGCTATCCATACGGTAGTTTTGATAAAAGGGCGATCCAGATTGTGAAAGAGGCAGGATTTGATAGCGCGGTGAGCTGCGTTAGAGGTTCAGCGTACCCTGGAGACCATCTGTATCAGCTTCCCAGAAAAGCAATTTCATATGGTGACAGTATCTTGGGATTTATTTGGAAATTGCATATGAAAAATAGGCGAAAACTGCCTGAGATCTAAAGGAAATTAAATCAGTTCAATCCTTTGACTGGATACGATTGGCGAGCCTCACGAATTCCTCCACAGACAGGCATTCGGGTCTTATTTCAGGGGATATATCTGTATCATTGAAGATGTTATCCAAGGGTTCTTGTCCTGAAAGATCCTTCAATGCATTTTTGATCTTTTTTCTCCTCTTTTGAAATGCGGTCTTAACTACTCTTTTGAAAAAAGATGCATCCTTTAATGGATATTCAGGGTCTTTTTTGTCCATTCTCAAGACAGTGGAAAATACCTTAGGCCTGGGGTTAAATGCTGTGGGAGGCACAATGAAAAGTCTCTGGAGGGAAAAACAATAGCCTAGCAATACGCTGAGTACGCCATAGTCTTTATTCCCTGGGGAGGAGAGGAGTCTTTCTCCCACTTCGCGTTGAACCATGACTACGGCTGCCTTTACCCAAAGCCTCTCATCAAAGAATTTTGCCATCATCGGCCCAGATATGTTGTATGGAAGGTTGGAGACAATCTTAAGGGGGCCGTCAGTCTCTTTCGCCAGTTCCTCAAAGGAACATTTCAGCATGTCGTGCCTTCTGATCTCGAGGTTAGGTAATTTGAGATTTTCCAGGAAAGAAATCGCTCTGTGGTCAATTTCAATGGCAATGACCTTTTTTGCCTGGCTACACAGATGGGTAGTAAGGGCCCCTAGCCCAGGACCGAGTTCTATAATCACCTCGTCCCTTGAGATCTGAGCTGCCTTCACGATGTTTTGGGCGATATTTTTGTCGATTAGAAAGTGTTGTCCCAATCCCTTAATGGGCTTTGGTTTCATGGAATTTCCCTTTTGGCTTTTGTCTTGAGGAATTTTTCATAACGCCTTTTTTGGCGATATACATACCATTTTATATAGGAAAAATAAGCCAAGATAGCAAAAGGTGAGGCCAGGATGCAGCCACCAAGGGTCATGGACATAATAAAAAAAGTCCCTTTTTCAGCAATGAGTTTTGCACCTTCCAATATTGAGGCATGTCTTAAGACAGTCAAGAGTCCTTCGATCTCTTGCCATGAGCCAAGGCCAGAGCCAAATAAAAACTCTCCAATCTTCCATGAAAGATAGTATTCAATGGGTATGCTGATGGGATTACTCACAAGCCAGTTTGAAATAACTGCAGCAATGAGATTTGCCCTGAATATCCCGCAGAATATGATGATGAGAATGGTGTGAAATGGAATTGTTGGGGTAATGCCAACGAAGGTGCCCACGGCGATGCCACGAGCAATTACCACGGGATCTCCCTTAAGTCTTAGGAGTTTAATCCACTGATATCGTAAGGCCCTTACAGGTCTAAAACCCCTTTTGGCCCTGGGCGGCCTATTATTAGAGGGCACGGGAGTAGGCATCTGCGGCTGAGTCAATGGTTATCCCCCTTTTTAGCATTTCAAGCCCCAGAGACGCCACCATTGCTGCATTGTCTGTACATAATAGAGGGCTGGGAACTAGGAATTGAATTTTGCGTCTTTGGGCTTCTGTCTCTAAGGCATCCCTTAACCTCTTGTTTGCCGCAACTCCTCCTGACAGGACTATTGTATCCAAGGAGTATTCCTGTGCTGCTCGAATGGCCTTATCAACAATTACCTCTACAACTGCCTCTTCAAATGATGCAGCCACATCTTCCGTAGGTACATCTTGACCGGCATTTTTAATCTTTCGAATGGTATTTATCACTGCGGTCTTGAGGCCACTAAAGCTAAAATCGTAAGGGGTTTCGGCCAATCGGGCCCTAGGAAAGGCAAATCTTGTTCTATCTCCTTTTTCAGCCAGCTTGCTTATGATTGGGCCGCCTGGATAAGGGAGCCCAAGGACCTTTGCAACCTTGTCGAATGCCTCGCCTGCAGCATCGTCCCTAGTTTGTCCCAGGAGTTCGTATTGTATGGCATCCCTTACTATGTAGATACTAGTATGTCCACCTGAAACTATGACTCCGATGTGAGGAAATGGGCAAGATGGATGTTCAAGGTATATTGCATGGAGGTGGGCATGTACATGATTGACTCCAACAAGTGGGAGTTTT
Organism: Dissulfuribacter thermophilus; assembly: GCF_001687335.1. Taxonomy (NCBI): domain Bacteria; kingdom Pseudomonadati; phylum Thermodesulfobacteriota; class Dissulfuribacteria; order Dissulfuribacterales; family Dissulfuribacteraceae; genus Dissulfuribacter; species Dissulfuribacter thermophilus. The sequence goes on from NZ_MAGO01000009.1 coordinate 23,666, forward strand.
CTTGTGGCAGAAATTGCCTTTGCAAAGGAAAGCCCAACTACCAAGGCCCCAATTAGTCCGGGCCCCTGGGTAACGGCAATGCAATCTACGTCGTCTAGGGTGATATTTGCATCAGACAGGGCCTTTTCTACAACTGGCACTATATTTTTCAAATGGTGTCTGCTTGCAAGTTCAGGGACAACACCACCGTAGACGCTGTGGATCTTGACCTGAGACGATACGACGTTTGATAGGACCCTATTAGGGGCCTTTAAAACTGCAGCAGCAGTCTCATCACAGGAGGTTTCAATTCCAAGAATGATTTTATTTTCGTTTGCTCTTGACATAAAAGCCTTTTCTGTGGTATCCAAGAGGCGCCGTGCCCCCGTAGCTCAGGGGATAGAGCACAGGATTCCTAATCCTGGTGTCGCACGTTCGAATCGTGCCGGGGGCACCAGCTTTTTCCTCTCTCAGTTTTAATCTTCCAAAGTCGATGTATCCCCTATTTCCAAACCTAACTCTTGGGCTCTTAATAGCCTGCGCATGATCTTTCCAGACCTCGTTTTTGGAAGTTTTTCTACAAATTCAACAAATTTTGGCGTTGCAATAGGGCCGAGTTCGTGCCTGACGTGTTGTATTATGGTCTTTCTAAGGCCGTCTGAGGGAGACTTGTCAGCGCGAAGTACTACGAAGACCTTGATCACTTCACCTTTTATGTCGTCTGGGATTCCAATAGCGGCGGCCTCAGCAACGGCTGGGTGACTTACCAGGGCATTTTCTATGTCTGCAGTGCCAATCCTGTGTCCTGCCACATTGAGCACGTCATCAGAGCGACCGAGGACTGAAAAATATCCCTCTTCATCGCACACTGCAATATCTCCGGTGCAATAGCAATTGGGGATAACGTTCCAGATCTCTTTATATCTTTCAGGATCACCATAGATGGTGCGCATCATATAGGGCAGGGGTTGACGAAGTACCAGGTTTCCGCCTTGGCCTGCTGGAACAGGATTACCCGCTTCATCAACGACGTCTGCAACAACGCCTGGCATGGGCTTTCCAGCACGCCCTGGTTTGTTGGGCATAGCAGGCATGGTACCAAGAATAGGAGATGCCACTTCAGTCTGCCAGAAATTGTCAATGCAGTGGCCATTATTTTCAAGGATTACCTTTTGGGCAAAGTTCCATGCCTCGGGATTGAGTGGCTCTCCAGCAGAGGCAAGGATTCTGAGGGTAGATCTGTCATATTTTTTGATGTGTTCTTCTCCAAACCTCATGAACATACGTATGGCAGTGGGGGCTGTAAACATCACTGAGACCCCATATTTTTGTACCATCTCCCATACCACTCCTGGATGAGGGTAATCTGGTGCGCCTTCTCTTATGAGTATGGTAGCTCCTGCGCAAAGAGGGCCATAAACTATGTAGGAATGACCGACTATCCAGCCAATATCAGAAGTGGACCAGTAGACGTCTTTGTCCTTCACGTCAAAGAAGGCCTTTGTGAGATAATAAGTCCCAACCATGAATCCCCCATGGACGTGGACCACTCCCTTGGGCTTTCCTGTCGTACCCGAGGTGTAGAGGATGAAAAGGGGATCTTCTGAGTCCATGACTTCAGCAGGGCAGTGGTGAGAGTGGGAATTTAATAGTTCCCAGAAGTCATATTCCCATTCGCTCAATTCAATCTTCGGCTCCTGTCTCCTTAAGACTATAATATTTTCCACAAAGTCCAGGTCTTTTACTGCCTCATCCACAGTGGCCTTTAGCCTTACGACCTTCCCCCTCCTGTATCCAATGTCGGCACAGATGACCATCTTGGCCTTGGAGTCCAATATCCTGGACATTAACGCCCCAGAACCCATCCCAGCATAGACTACGGAATGGATGGCGCCAATACGGGCACATGCTAGCATTGCAATGATGCCTTCAATGGTCAGGGGCATGTAGATTACCACCCTGTCTCCCTTTTTGATCCCCTTGGCCTTAAGGGCATTGGCGAATTGGTTTACCCTGTCTCGTAATTGTCCGTAGGTGGCAACGAGTTCTTCACCTTCTTCAGAGAGCCAGATAATCGCCACCTTGTTCCTGCGCCAGGAATCAGCATGCCTGTCTAGGGCGTTGACTGTGATGTTGGTCTTACCGCCTATAAACCACTTGTGGTGTGGAAGATTGATTTCTCTTACCTTTTCCCAGGGCTCAAACCACACGAGTTCATTGGCAATCTGCCCCCAAAAGCCTTCAGGATCCCTTATTGAATAGGCATAAACAGAATCATAATCTTTGATAAAGGCTTCTTCTATCACTCGCTGCGGAGGGACGATCTTCTCGTCTATCTTGGTCAGGGCCTCAATTTCTTGCTTAAAATTTTTTCCCATAGTTCCTCCCACTCGATTATGATAATCTTTTAAAAATTTACTTCATTTGGGTAATCGCAAATTTGAATTTAAGCAAGAGATTAGTTTGAATTGGTAGGAGATAAGATTATGAATCAGAGAGAAATTCCGTTAGATGAGAGGATAATCTTCGCACTCGACGTCCCCTCAAAGAAGTTGGCCCAAGAGTGGGTGAGACGCCTGGAGGGAGAGGTCAGGTTTTTCAAGGTAGGGCTCGAGCTCTTTTCCTCTGCGGGTCCGGACATTGTAGAGTGGTTGATTGGGCAAAACTTTAAGGTGATGTTGGATTTAAAGTTTTTCGACGTTCCAGAGACTGTTAAGCGGGCCGTAGCGAATCTAAAGGGCACGGGCATAAGCTTTTTGACAGTCCATGGCTTCAAGTCAGTTGTTCAGGCAGCCCTTGAGGCAGATCCAGACTTTGAACTATTGGCAGTGACTGTGCTTACCAGTTTCTCAGAAGAGGATAAGAAAGATCTTGGCATTGGCGAGGCACGTACAATTCAAGACGTAGTCCTTGAGAGGGCTAAAGGTGCAGTAGCCCTAGGGTGCCATGGTATAGTCTGCTCTCCTAGGGAACTGGTGCTACTTCGTAAGGAATTGGGGTTTGACTTCAAATGTGTGACTCCAGGTATTCGGCCATCTTTTTCCTCTAAGGTTATTCAACGAGACGATCAGGCAAGGACCGAGACTCCTGGTGTGGCAATTTCTTCAGGGGCTGATCATATAGTGATTGGTAGGCCTATAAGGAATGCCGAAGATCCAGTGGGAGCCGCTCGTCTTATAAAACAAGAAATTTTAAATTATCTTAAAAGCCCATCTTGACAAATATCTCATGCTTGGGAATAATGCAGACACAATTTGAGCCGGGATAGCTCAGTCGGTAGAGCAGTGGACTGAAAATCCACGTGTCCCCCGTTCGATTCGGGGTCCCGGCACCAGAAAATTCAGGCACTTACGAGTTTTCGTAAGTGCCTTTTTTAATGAGAGATAACTCAGAGATAACCAGTGTGCGAAAATAAATTCTAGAATTTTTTCTAATCGATTCTTAGAAAACTGTCCAATTCCCTCAACTAAATCAATTCTGTTGACCGTATATATCTGTGAAATCAGCCTATTCCATATCAAGAAGGACATTCGTCAACAACAAGATTACAAGTAGGCCAGACTATGATCCATCTTATGACATAAGCCTGGAGCCATGGTGTGTGGACAGGCCTGCACTGTGTGGTAATTTTGTAGACATTGGAGTCGTGGAACTGGAAGGGCCTTTCCTCATCGAGTATTTAACTTAACTAATAAAATGTCTTGATTTTAAAGAAGGAGAGGGCCTATAGGCCTGGACAATATGTTTAGAGTCTTTAGGGAGCCAACGCCTTATCTCTTGGATATCTAATTCATTAAGGAGGCCAGGGACCAAGGTGGTCCTGAAGAGGTGGGATATGTTGCTTTTTGAAATGATTTCTATTGAACGCTTTATAACAGATGTATCCACCTTGCATCCTGAAAGCTTTTCATATTTTCTCCATGGGGCCTTGACATCCATTGCAATGAAGTCCAGTAGCCCCATTTGAATGAGTTGGTCGAGGACCCTAGGTCTGCTTCCGTTTGTATCAAGTTTGATTTCGAATCCAAGCCTCTTAATCTCCTGAAGGAAAAAAGGGAGATCTGGGTGTATGGTTGGCTCTCCTCCTGAGATCACTACTGCCTTAAGCCGTCCCCTCCTTTTTGATAGAAACTCCAATACTTTTACCATCTCGTTTGAGCCATGTCCTGTGGGAATTAGCCCACTGTTATGGCAAAAGGGACAGGCAAAATTACAACCCTGGGTAAACACGATTGCTGCAACCCTTCCTGGATAGTCTGAGAGGGTAAATGGTGTGAGGCCTCCGATTTCCATTTCTATATCAGACTGAGAATCTGGATCTTATGGTGAATTCTGCCTGTTTCCCATCGTTCCACTGGTTGACTGGCCTGAGGTAGCCCACTACTCGTGAGTATATTTCGGTAGATGCCCCGCATTTTGGGCATTGTAGCTGCTCGCCTTCAAGGTATCCGTGGCTCGGGCATATGGAAAACGAAGGCGTGATAGTGAAGTAGGGGAGGGAATAGTTCTCGCACACCATTCGGACGAAATCCTTCACTGCCTGGGGGTCTGGGGCTGCCTCTCCCAAAAAGACATGAAGTACTGTACCGCCAGTGTATCTTGACTGAAGGGGTTCTTGCAGATCCAGGACCTGAATGATGTCGTCAGTAAAATCAACAGGCAGATGGGTGGAATTGGTGTAAAATGGGGTATCGGTCTTTTCCATGTTTGCTATCTTGATCCCTGGAAATCGTTTGGTGTCTAGCTTGGCGAGCCTGTATGCAGTCCCCTCGCCAGGAGTTGCCTCTAGATTGTAGAGGTTGCCAGTCTCCTCTTGAAAACGCACGAGCACGTCCTTCATAAAATCCAAGACTCTTGCGGCAAAGGCCACGGCTTCAGGGTCTGAGAGGTCTTTCCCAAACATATTCAGGCACGCCTCGTTCATACCTATGAGCCCTATGGTGGAAAAGTGATTGGACCAATAATTTCCGTGTCGCTCTTTGATGTGCCGTAGGTAAAACTTGGTATATGGATAAAGTCCTTGCTCTGAAAATCTTTCTAGGACCTTTCGTTTGCATTCAAGACTGGTCCTCGATATCTCCATCATGCGCTCAAGCTGTTCCAGGAATTCTGCTTCACTGTTTGACCTATAACCTATGGCAGCCATGTTGATAGTGACCACACCTATGGAGCCTGTAAGGGGATTTGCTCCAAAGAGGCCTCCGCCCTTTTTTTCAAGTGCTCGGACGTCGAGCCTGAGACGGCAACACATAGAACGGGCATCGTCTGGAGACATGTCAGAGGTGACAAAATTTGCGAAGTAAGGGATGCCATATCTTGCTGTGACCTCCCATAGTCTAGAAAGTCCAGGGTTTTCCCAGTCAAAGTCTGGGGTTATGTTGTATGTGGGAATGGGAAACGTGAACACCCTACCCCTTGCATCGCCTTCAGACATCACCTCTAAGAAGGCCTGGTTAAGCATGTTCATTTCTTCCTGGAATTCACCATATGTCTCTGGTTTGAATTCACCTCCAATAACCACCCGCTGATCCTTCAGTGTCTTTGGGGGCTCGAGATCCATGGTGAGGTTCGTAAAAGGCGTTTGGAATCCCACGCGGGTGGGAACGTTTAGGTTGAATACGAATTCCTGAAGCGCTTGTTTGACCTCACGATATGTGAGTTTGTCGTACCTTATAAATGGTGCCAGCAGTGTGTCAAAATTTGAAAAGGCCTGCGCACCTGCAGCCTCCCCTTGAAGGGTATAAAAGAAGTTGACTATCTGGCCCAGGGCACTACGAAAGTGCCTTGCAGGGCTGCTTTCAGCCTTTCCTGGGGCCCCTCTGAAGCCGGACATTAAAAGGTCTTGAAGATCCCAGCCAACACAGTACACGGACAACAGACCAAGGTCATGGATGTGAATGTCGCCTCTAAGATGCGCCTCTCGTACCTCTGGGGTGTATATCTTATTGAGCCAATAGGTCTTTGTGACCTCGCTCGATACATAGTTGTTGAGGCCTTGGAGGGAATAGGCCATATTGCTGTTTTCTCGAACCTTCCAGTCCAATCTTTCCAGATAGTTCTCTATAAGGTCAATGTCGGCCTTTTGTACCATCTGTCGGATTCTGGCGTGCTGGTCTCGGTAAAGAATGTAGGCCTTTGCAGTCTTTTTGAATGGAGAGGCCAGGAGCACCTCTTCAACAAGGTCCTGTATCTCCTCAACACTTGGCATTACGTCTGCGAATACAGCCTGGGCGAGGGTGAGTACCCTTATGGTCAGGCGCTTTGCCTCCACGTCTCCAAATTCGCCAGTGGCACGGCCTGCCTTTAGTATGGCTGTGGTAATCTTTGTTGAGTCAAAAGGGACTATGCGTCCATCCCGTTTGATGATTTTGTCGAACACAAATATAGGTGAATCCTCTGCTGCAAATACTCTGTCTTTGGACTGCATTTTCTCTCCTTTTTTGATTTTAATACATGATGTTGGTGGCTATATCTATGAGGGCACAATATATCGTGCGTAATCGTTAAGTCAATCACTTTTTAGGGATTGGGTGATGAGATGAGATGGGGGTAGAGGGGTTAGCTTATATTGCTAACCCCTACAAATAAGACCTTATTGGTGTCAAAATTAATTTATCACTACACCGCCTGGCTCCTCTCCACCTTCAGTCCATTCAAGTTCGATCTCAAGGGAGTATTTTTTCTTGTGTTTCACTTCTTCCTCCACCTTGATCTCGAGGACCATATTCTCCGGCAGAGAGACTTCGACACTCTGTGCATTATTGCTTAGACTCACTTTGCCCTCTTCCACCTTGTCAGCAATGAGGCGGAGGATTCCGGCGATCTCAGACCTGTTTTTTCTCTCCTCACTCTTGAAAAGTATTGTTTCACGTCCCATAGTGACCTCCTTCATATAATTACAAACGGATTAAAATGGTTTGTTTTTAGAGAAAATTGTTCTTCTAACATACAATTATCACTTATTGCCTTTGTGCAAGCCAATATGAAGGGCAAAAGGAACCATGACTAATGGCATCAAATGTTGAATAATTTTGATCTGGAGCGGATTCTTCTCTTGGGTGAATCTTCATTTTTGTTCTGGCTTTGGAGTGAATAATCTGGACACAGTGGTCTCAAGCCCGCTTCTTGTAAAAGCCTTTGACAGTCTCGGACAGAGAGACCTCGTCCTTCCTCGGTGTTTTCTCTGGTATCCCTGGGGTTGGAGGCTGTCTCTGCCCATACGATATTAGCACCGGCCATAAGAGAGGGCATGTTGGGCTCATGGGTACAATTGAACGGAGTCCCCATATAGAGACCGATGGCCGCGACAACAAGAGACAGTTCCATTTCAGTAATGGTCCCTTTCTCATAGAGCCGAGAGCCGGCAATGGGTATTCGTCTCATTGCCCCGCTGAATACAGCACCGTATTGCCTTCCTACCTTGGCTGCGGCTACTATGTCTTCAGGGGTATGTTCTGGACCTAGGGGCTCCACACAATACGTAAGAATAAGTCCGGCATCTTTAGCCGCCTCGATGGTTTCTATTCTCCTTTTAACCGCAATACCAGTATCCAACCCTTCCCTAAGGCGAACCGTATGATAGACACCGACAAAACCGGCCTCTTTTAGGGCCATGGCCTCCTGGTCGGTGAAATCTTTAATGTTGGCCACCAATGGGGTTTCAGGTTTGAGGGCCTTTTTTACAGCATAGGCATATTCAAAAAAACGATCCATGGGAAAATCAGCCGTAATCATGAGGTAGATGGCATTTGCACCATCGGCCTCCATACGAAGGGCCAAATCAACGGCTGCCTCTAGACCTATTTCTTTATTTTCTTTAAAGACACCACTACCTTTGCCAAAGCTACAGAAGCCACAATCCATAGGACAGGGAGCTACATTTATCCCTATTTGGCCATGGACCTCGGCCAGACCGCCATTGGCCTCAAAGGTAAGTCGTCGGGCCAGATAGAGCAGATGATAGTATTCCTCTGACCCCGGCCGGACTTGATAGAGAAGGGCTCTAAGATCATCGTCTGAAAGCCTTTGCCCATCTTTAGCCTTTTTGAAAATTTCGTTGAGCTGTCTCATTTTTATTGTCTCCTGTTTTCAATAATGAATCCTATGTGTTAGGGCGTCATTTTGTCATATACATATCTAATTTCTAATGGAACTGTTTTGGGATAAAGGTTTGACTCTAATTCCCTGTGATGCCACGACCTTATAGTCTTTAGCCATAAGATGATCTCCAAGGAGTTGGACAAGGTTATTGATAACAGCATTTTGTTTTCCCATGGGGGCTAATTCTATTTTACCGTGAAAATACCCGTTCTTCAGCTTCTGCCTTCTCCCTTCTTCCTAATCTTAATAGGTAGAAGGGAGAAGGTAAAAGCAGGCCCTGCCAGTACCCAAGCCAGAGGCCCTCCCTTCTAGCTTCAACTCAAAACTTCCAAAGCTCTTTTCCTTCAACTCAACACTCAACACTTCTGAAATGCTCAACACTCAACACTTAAAACTCAACACTTTTAAAAAGCTTCTCCCTTCTCCCTTTATGGCATTAGGAGAATCTACGCTCCACTCTGTTTGCTTTATAGGCTCAATGGGGTTTGGCCTATGGAGTATGTAAGAGTCGTCCTCTTTGAGAGACAAACTTATAAAGGAAAATGCTTTAGGTCAAATCGGAAAAATAAATGATTGATAAGGTAGGAGATAGGAAATATCAAGCAAATCTTATTAGAGGTGCCACTTGGCATATATACGCCTTTTTCAAAATAGATTTTCTTTATCGTCATAGATAAAAGGATTGGTAATTTCAATTTGATTTATCGATTTTGCCTAATATTTTAAGTCATTATTTTTAAACCCCAGCACTTTCTAAAGAGACTAAAAGATGTATCAGGACAAAAACATCGCCGTTGTAATTCCAGCCCTAAATGAGGCTGAAACTATAGGCCAGGTAGTTAGATCTTTGCCCGAGTTTGTAGATCAAGTAGTAGTGGCTGATAATGGTTCACAAGATCAAACAGCTCAAGAGGCCAGAAGGGCAGGGGCAGTGGTAGTTTTTGCTAGGCAGCGGGGTTACGGCTCTGCCTGCCTGGCTGCCATAGAATACCTTAGCCTAAGAAGGCCGGATATTATTGTGTTTATGGATGGAGATGGCAGTGATGATCCCGAACAGATGGAAGATCTCCTCCGCCCCATAGTCGAGAGCCGATGTGATCTTGTTTTGGCAAGTAGGACTCTGGGTAAGGTAGAGTCTGGGGCCATGACTCCTGTTCAGAAATTTGGAAACCAAATGGCCTCTTGGCTCATAGACCTTATCTGGGCTAGGAAATTTACAGACCTTGGTCCATATCGTGCCATTTCTTGGTCGGCATTAAAGAGCCTTCAGATGTCAGATCCCGATTATGGCTGGACTGTTGAGATGCAGATCAAGTCCGCCCGTCTCGGATTGAGAGTCAAGGAGATCCCAGCCAACTATCGACAACGACAGGGGGGCCAATCCAAGGTCAGTGGTACAATCATGGGAAGTTGTCTGGCAGGGTGGAAAATCATCAGTTGGATAGTGAAGGAGGCCCTAAGAGACAGAAAATATCTCTCTTTGGGCTTTATCAGCTACTTGGCCATAATTGGTTTGATCCTGGCTTATTTTTATAATAAACCCCTCTTTAATATACGTGGCCAGGTGGTGTACCTGACAGACTTTTTAGTCTTTAGCTATGTTTTTGTCTTTGGCCTTTATCGTTTTTTTTCGAAGGATCATCCATACCAAAAGATTCGCATCCATGTGATAGTCTGGCTTTATTTGATCTTTTGGGGGATTATGCCCTATTTCTTTGGCCTAAAGGTCCCAACCTTAGGTGGTGGAATGGTCCTTTGGCCAGCCATTCACGTCATAGGTTCGGTCATGTTCTTCATCTACGGTCTTTTAATGATCTTTTTCGGACGAAGACTTGACTGCGGTTGGAACTGTCCTTGCGTAGCAACCAGAGAGACTGTTGGTTTTGCATTTAGGCGAATGACAGCCCGAGGCAAGTTTTGGTGGCGTTTGAGATATCTGAAATATGCCTTTTTGGCCCTACTTCTGGTCTATCTTGGATATCTCTTATTTGATCCTACCAATGCCTATCAAAAGGTGGGAGGCTTTTATTATAAGATGCTCACCAATACCTATTATCTCAGCTATCTTTTTCTGCCTCTTTGGGGGAACCGAAGTTACTGTCGAGTGATGTGCCCCTATGCCGCGCTTTGGGGTATTTACAGCTATCTGGGATTTTTCCGCATAGAGGCTAATAGCCATAAATGCACAGGATGCGGTCTCTGTGAGACTGTCTGCGATATGGGAATCCCCATTCGAGAATATGTAAGCAAGGGCAAAATAAGGACTGTGGAGTGTATGGGATGTGGCCGCTGCGTTAACATATGTCCTAAAGGGGCCTTGGAAATCAAAAGCGCTTGGGCCTATCTTGAAAGACCCTTTGGAAAGTTCTTAACAAACTTGGGGCTTAAAGGACTATCTTTTCCCTCTAAAAAGGTTAGGCTTCGTTGATCGCCAACTCTTAAAATATTTATGAGACCACATCAAGTGAAACTGGCCAGTACATACTAGTTGACAATCCCCACATCTCAAAAGTAATTTTCCGCCTATGCTTATATCCCTTAGATACAAATTTCTTTTTATACATATTGCAAAGACAGGCGGTACCAGTATACGCTCCGCCCTTCAACGCTACAGGTGGAGGGACCCGAGTGCGTGGTTTTCCGCTATCTGTAATCGCATGAGTAAACTGTGGGGCCACAGGATAGGAGTAAAGATCCCTAGACATGCTAAGGCGATTGCTGCAAAGGAACTCCTTCCCCACGAGACCTTTTATCAGCTCTTTAAGTTTGCCTTTGTTAGAAACCCCTGGGACTTACAGGTGAGCTCATGGCATCACATAAGGCGAGAAAGACCCCATATTATCCCAGAAAGTGTTAAGACTTTCGAGGATTTTATTAAATGGAAGCTGGATGAGGATAGACCCTATCATTATATAATCGATACATCTATTGAGCTTCAATGGAATTATCTTATTGATCTGGATGGAACTCCTATTGTGGATTTTGTAGGGAGATATGAGCACCTAGTGGATCATTTTGAAAAGGCGTGCACCAAGGCCGGTATTGTTCCGCCGCCTCTTCCCCATAAAAGGCGTGCAACTGGAAGAATGCGCGACTATAGGGCCTACTACAATGATAGGCTTGCCGAAATGATTGAAAAACATTTTAAAAAAGACATAGACTCCCTGGGATACTCATTTGACAAGGTGGCACCAGAGGAACCTATGGAATTCAACCTGACCTTCAGGCAAAAGCGACCTCAATAGCGTCTCTAAGGCCTGTAACACCAACTAGGTTCTCCTGGGTTTTGTCCTCTCTGAGCATGTCAACAAATGGTATTACTGCCTTAGAAAATCCAAGACGCTGCGCCTCATTTATACGTAAGTCCCAGAAACTTACGGGTCTTATCTCTCCTGAAAGCCCTACTTCGCCAAATACGATCAGATCATTGGGCAGTGGCTGATCTCGAAGGCTTGAGACCAAGGACAGACAAAGAGCAAGGTCAGTAGCTGTTTCCTGTATCTTCATACCTCCTACAACATTCACAAAGACATCCTTGTCAAAAAAAGGCATGTCAAGGCGTTTTTCAAGAATGGCAAGCATTAGGGCAAGCCTGTTGGAATCAATACCAATCGTGGTCCTCCGTGGAACAGCTAGATATGAATGGCTTACAAGTGCCTGTATCTCAACGAGGATTGGGCGTGTCCCCTGCATGACAGGAACGATTACGCTGCCTGGTACAGAGGAGGGGCGAAGGCTTAAAAAAAATTCAGATGGGTTTGGGACGTCTCTGAGCCCTGATTCTGTCATCTCAAAGACTCCAACTTCATGGGTTGCGCCAAACCTGTTTTTAACCGTACGAAGGAGTCTAAAGTTTTCAGTCCGTTGGCCTTCAAAGAGTAAAACCGTATCTACCATGTGCTCTAATACCCTTGGCCCTGCAATCACGCCTTCTTTTGTTACATGTCCTACTATGGCCACTGGTGCCCCACCGCCCTTTGCGATTTCCATCAGTCTCCTCGAGGCCTCTCTTACCTGGCTTACAGTGCCGGGGGCAGACTGTATGTCTGGAGATATCATTGTCTGAATCGAGTCTATTACTATAAAGTCTGGGGAGAGTTCAAAGATGGCCTTTTCAACCTGTAAAATGTCGGTTTCGGCCAAAAGCCACAGGCCTTCTGGGACATCACTTTGGAGTCTTTGAGCGCGCATTCGAATCTGACCTGGGGATTCTTCTCCACTTACGTAGAGCACCTTCAAGCCCATAGAGGCCAGTCTAAAAAGGACCTGCAGTAGTAGAGTGGATTTGCCAATTCCTGGCTCACCTCCTATTAGAATGAGACTTCCTGGTACAAATCCACCTCCAAGGACCCTGTCGAGTTCTATGGACCCTGTTTTCAAGCGCGTTATGTCATCTTCGGCTTCAACGGTTTTAAGTTGAACAGGATTGGCTGTGGAACGCGACCTTGGCCCATGGGCTGCCCCCTTCTTGGTTCTGTTTTTTAAGACCTCTTCAAAGGTATTCCAAGAACCACAATCCGGACATCTACCGAGCCACCTCGATTCTTCGTGGCCACACTGGGAGCATATGAATACAGATGTAGTGAGTGCCCGTTTCATGTCTCGTCCCCCTAATTTAATGGAATCTCAATGGTTATACGTGTGCCTTTGCCCTTATCAGAATCAATTTTTATTTTGCCGTTCATTAGATCGGTAAGCCTCTTGACAATGGCAAGGCCTAGTCCTGTTCCTTTGGTCTTGGTGGTAAAAAAGGGAACAAAGAGCTTTGCCTGAAGATCTTTTGGAATTCCAGGACCGTTGTCCGCTACCACGAGTTGAAGGGCATTTTTGTGAGCAGACACCATGACGTCAACTTTCGGACCCTCGGGATCACTGGTATGGTTCGCGGCATCCAGGGCATTTTGTAGGAGGTTTAGGACAATTTGTCTTAGGGCCTCCTTGTCGAGATTGACCTTTTGGGCCCTTTGGAAGGTAATTTTCACATTCTTATCCGGGGTGAGTAACTCTGCCTCCTTTTTCAATTCTGACACAAACTCTTTTACTGAAAATGGTTCTGGCCTGATGCTCAATGGTTTTGAGTATATGAGGAGATTTGTGGTCAATCTCTCGAGTCTGGTGGCCTCATTGACAATAATAGAGAAATCCTCCCGTTCTTCCTCGCTTTCGGCTGTTTCTTGGTAAACTTGAGCAAAGCCCTTGATGCTGCTCAGGGGATTCCTGATTTCATGGGCTAAAACTGCGGCCATCTCTCCAAGGGCTGCCATTTTCTCCTTTTCCCTTAATTCTTCTTCGAGACGTAGGGCCTTGAGCCAAAAACGTAAGAAAAAGGCTGTAAATCCCCATAAAAGCACAATAGAGATACCAATTAATATCAATTGAAAATTTGCCCTTCTTACAATGGCCTCGGCAGGATAAGGGTGGAGAGCGACCCTGAGGCAATAGATCTTGGATTCATTTTCCACGTGAAGGGTAATGGGGAAATCGAGGATGAACACCTTTTCTCCGGTTGCAAGGCGCTCTGAGTGCACTGACATGTGTTTTGTCTTAAAAGTTTCGATAATGGTTGGCTTTTCATCGTATATGCCAATGAGGTTGGGATTGGAATGAAGCACTATTATGAGGTTTTGATCATAGAGTGCAAGATATGCCACATCATCCCATCTAGGGCGCGAAAGCATGTCGTTGAAGAGCTGTTGTTTGAGACCGAAGCGTTCAAGTGTAAAACTAACGCTAAGAGCAATATCTGTCGCCTTGGTCTGTAACAGGTTCTTGGAGCCATCTACAGAGATCCTATAGGTGCCTATAGCACTAAGGACTGCTAGAACAGAAAAAAGTAGTAGAAGGAAGAATACTGAACATGTTAGAAGAGGTTGTTTTTTCACAGCCTTATAATATGGTAAATAATACGTTTGTCTAGAGCTTCTAGTTGGTTTAGCTCACTAGACGGACATAGCCAGAAAGGAAGATTATGAATGTTAGGAGGCGTCATGGCAAAGCATAAGGTATTGGTTGTAGGTTCTGGGGGTAGAGAGCATGCCCTCTGCTGGAAACTCTCCCTTAGTCCCCATATTGAAGAAGTAATATGTGCCCCAGGAAATTCTGGAATTGGGATGCACGCCCGTTGCGTAGACGTTTCTGCCGACGACATCAAGGGATTGGCAAAACTAGCTGAAGAAGAGGGCGTATATTTAACAGTGGTTGGACCAGAGGCCCCGCTAGCATTAGGGATTGTAGATGAGTTTGAAAAGAGGGGGCTCAGGATCTTTGGCCCTAATAGTGGTGCTGCTCAGATAGAGGCGAGCAAGGTCTTTACAAAGAATCTCCTTGACAAATATGGAATTCCAACAGGTGCATTTCAGGTTTTTGAAGATCCAAAGGAGGCAGAGGGCTATATAGAGTACATAGACATGCCGGTTGTGCTAAAGGCCGATGGCCTTGCTGCTGGAAAAGGGGTCATAATATGCCAGACAAAGGAGGCTGCCAAGGATGCGCTCATGCGCATCATGGTAAACAAAGAGTTTGGTGAGGCTGGGAAAAGACTTGTAGTTGAAGAATTCCTAAAGGGTGAAGAGGCCTCTTTTATGGCTATAACCGATGGAAAGACCACTCTGCCTCTGGCCACTTCCCAGGACCACAAAGCTGTATTTGACGGTGATACAGGTCCAAATACAGGTGGTATGGGTGCCTATAGCCCTGCGCCTGTAGTCGATCCAAGACTCTTTGACGTGACTATGGAAATCATTATTTCTCCCACCATAAAGGCCATGGAGCAGGAAGGGGTCCCATACAGAGGAGTGCTATACGGGGGACTAATCATAGACAACAGCCAGCCCAAGGTACTTGAATACAATTGCAGGTTTGGTGATCCTGAAGCACAGCCAATCTTGATGAGATTAAAGAGCGACCTCTTTGAGGTTATAGAAGCTGCAATGGAAGGGAGACTCCATGAAATCGAGCTTGAGTGGGACGACAGGGCTGCGGTATGCATTGTGCTGGCCTCCAAAGGCTATCCTGGTCCCTATGAAAAGGGAAAAGAGATTCACGGCCTTGAAGAAGTCAAAAAGATGGAGGACGTCTTTTGCTTCCACGCTGGCACCAGGGAAGAAGGAGGCAAGTTTTATACAAATGGCGGGAGAGTCCTTGGGGTAACTGCATTGGGTGACACCATAGAAGACGCCATAAACAGGGCCTATGAGGCCGTGGAGTTGATTTCCTGGGAGGGCATGCATTACAGGCTGGATATAGGTCAAAAGGCCCTCAAATATCCAACATCCAGAAGGGATAACACCCCAAAGGTTGGCATCTTGATGGGAAGCCCTTCAGATATGGGTATTATGAATGAGGCCAAAAAGACCCTTGAAGAGCTTGGCATAGCCTGTGAGATGCATTGTATCTCTGCGCACAGGTCCCCAGAACTTGCAGCCCAATATGCAAAGAATGCCAGACAAAGAGGGATAAAGGTCCTGATTGCCGGTGCAGGCATGGCAGCGCACCTTGCAGGAGCCCTTGCAGCACACTCGCCTCTGCCTGTAATCGGCGTTCCCATCGATTCCTCTTCCCTAGGTGGACTTGATGCCCTTTTATCCACTGTCCAGATGCCTCCTGGTGTTCCAGTGGGCACTGTGGGGATTGGAAAAGCTGGTGCAAAGAATGCCGCAATACTCGCTGCCCAAATACTTGCTGTGGGAGATCAAGGGGTTCAAAGGAGGATACTGTCTCTCAAAGAGGCAATGAGAAGGCGTATTGAAGAAGGTTCAAAGTTTAAGGTTTAACCCAAATTTTGTACTTCGTTGAAGGGGCTCAGAGGAACTGATGTAGTTAAAGCCCATGTCAACTTTGTGCGGGAGTGAAGGGGAATAATCTGGGTTGGGACCTTGAAGGCAAGTACATGACCTCACTAATTGGGACATCAATCAAGAAAGCGGCAAGAATAATAAGAGATGGAGGCGTCGTAGCCTTTCCTACAGAGACCAGTTATGGCCTAGGCGCCTCCATTTACCATAGTGAGGCGTTAAAGACCATTTATGATCTCAAAGAGCGTCCAGAAGAAAAGCCCCTTTTAGTCCTGATCTCACGTTTGGATGATCTGAAAAAGGTAACAGAACGGATTCCAGATGAGGCGAGGGCCATGATAGAACGCTTTTGGCCTGGCCCCCTTACAATACTTTTTGACGCATTGCCTGGGCTGGACAATAGATTGAAGAATCCCCAGGGCAAGATAGCAGTAAGGCTTACTTCTCATCCAATAGCCAGGGAACTCATCGAGGCCAGTGGCATTCCCATTACAGGTACCAGTGCAAACCCTTCTGGTGCCCCACCTGCAAGGTCTCCGCAAGAGGTGTTAGGCAATCTTAAATCAAACCTTTTAGTCTATATCCTTGACGGAGGTGTTTTGCCATTAAGCCCGCCAAGTACCATCGTTGATCCTTCAACGTCTCCGCCTACCGTGTTGAGAGAAGGGGTCATCAAGACAGAAGATATTCTGTCTTGACGTTTGAAAGGGCTCTCATGATTATTCCTCTTGCGTCCGGGTTGAGTTTGTAGACACCTTGTAAAAGGTCTTTGACCTCCTGTCTTTTAGACTTTCCAGCAGAAGGACAGGGGTTTTCTGAGGTTGGAAGACCGAGTTCAAGGGAGAGGGCCCCGATTTTTCCCTTGGGGATAAATGCAAGGGGTCTTATGATGGTGATGAGGCCTTTGAACATGACTTGTTTAGGCACCATTGTACTGAGTTCCCCACTGAAGAGGAGGTTCAGGAAAAAGGTTTCAATAATGTCGTCTTGATTGTGCCCAAGGCAGAGTTTGTTACAACCAAAGGCATGGGTCAGCTCAAAAAGGCGTTTTCTCCTGAGCATGGCGCATAGAAAACAGGGGCTCTTTTTCCTGTTAAATGGGCTATGGGCAAGGATCCCATAATTTGTGTCTTCAATGTGATAAGACAGCCCCTCTTTGGAAAAGTAATCTTCTAATATGGCCCTTGTGTCTCCTCCAAATCCCATATCCAGATATACAGGGAGGATACTAAAGCTGATTGGCGCCTTTTTTTGCCACTGCCTTAGAAAATACAGGGCTACAAGGCTATCTTCTCCACCTGAAACTGCAACGAGTATCTTGTCTCCATGTTCCAATAACCCATAGGTGTGTATACACTTTCCTACAAGTCGATTTACCTCTTTTTTGAGAAAGGACATATCAACTCCAAATGCTATATTTTTCCTGTGAAAAATACGTGCTTCCCGCTCTTTACATAAGGTAGAAGGAAGAAGGTAGAAGGTAGAAGCAAGTATTGCCAGTACCGAAAGTCAGTGGCCAAAGGGCATAGGGTCTGAAGTTCCAGATTGCCGGCTTCTCCCTTCTCCCTCTTTTCCCGTTTCATCCTACGGGGTGTGCTAATTAACACATGAACGTTTAAAAAATTAGCCCTCATGTGACCCCCTTGCATTTGCTCCTTAATTCATGTATTGGGAAGAATTGAACTTGATGTCTCTAAATTCGGAATAGGTCACACATGGGTTGACACTTTTCAAAATGGCTTCGTCTGTCTGTGACCATGTAAAACAGGCCCTCTGTCTTCTTTGTTTACTGGGCTGACGCAGACGGACACGGAAAATTAATTCTGTGCTAAAATCACATAACAGGGACTGATTGTAGCTCATGAAAAAGGGTCTTTGGTCAATATGGATATTTTTTATACTTCTATTCCTTTTCATCGCAGCAATAACATATTACAAGCGGTCGCTTGAACCTGTTTCAGTTAGTGATAACTCCACAATTTTTACTGTGGAAAAAGGTAGCACCCTCAATGAAGTTGCCCAAGGATTAAAAGAGAAAAATCTGATAAGATCAAGACTCGCTTTTCGCCTTCTTACTCTTTTTCAAGGAAAAGAAAGAGAAATAAAGGCGGGGAAATATATCTTAAGTCCGTCCATGTCTTCTGCAGAGATTCTTCAGGCTTTAGTTGAGGGTCGTGAAATACGCTATGTCATAACTATTCCGGAAGGGAAAAATATGTATGATGTGGCAAAACTACTGGAAGAGGCTGGACTGTTTCCAAGATCTGAATTCTTGAAAGAGGCAAAAAACAAAAAGCTGCTTAAATCTCTCGGAGTGCCTGGGGACACTGTTGAAGGCTTTTTATTCCCAGATACATATTTCGTCTCAGCAGGTTTAAACGCCACAGAGGTTATAGAGATATTTGTAAAGAGATTTTGGCAAGTATGGAAGGAAAATGGATTCGATGAAAAGATAAAAGAAACAGATCTTGGGATAAAAGAAGTAGTGATACTGGCGTCAATTGTAGAAAAAGAGGCCCTTTTGCCCAAAGAGCGTCCTCTGATCGCATCAGTATTTTTGAATAGATTGAAAAAAGGTATGCGACTCCAGGCAGATCCGACGGTTCGTTATGGGCTGCTGGTAGATAAGGGGATCTATCCGAGAAGGCTTCGTACCAGGCATCTTAGGTATAAAAGCCCTTATAATACTTATATCATAAAGGGGTTGCCAAAGGGCCCTATTTGTAATCCAGGTGTTCAGTCAATCAGAGCAGTTTTGGAGCCAGTAAAATCAGACTATCTTTATTTTGTTTCCATGAACAACGGGGCCCACAAGTTTTCCAAGACCCTTGAAGAACACAATAGGGCGGTTTATCGTTATCAGATTAAAAAATTGCGTCCTAAGTAAAAATGTACCACTTCTTCCCACCTCTCTAAAAATGAAAGAAATAACAAGGTTGGCGGAGATTTTGGCAAGATTTTTAAAGATTATATAGCTAATATAGCAGACTTTAGCCCCTTTTTTTGATAAAAAACCCCTTGACACTCCCCTTTTGTTTTTCCTATAGTGGTAACTAGTGGGCTAAAGTGGGAAAAAGGGGGAGCTGTGTTCCGCGGGAAATCCATACATTCTCTGGATGCTAAGGGACGGCTCAGTATCCCTGCACGGTTCAAGGAGGTGCTTAAAAGTAAATATTCGGAAAAACTGTTCGTTACAAACCAGGTAAAATGCTTAGTTGCCTATCCTTATGAAGAGTGGAGGAAGATTGAAGAGCGTTTCTTAGGTCACCCCCTTCCGCCCCCAAAAATTCAACAATTTCAAAGGTATTTTGTTGCATCTGCAGTTGAGTGCAAGCTAGATTCACATGGGCGTATACTCATTCCTGCTACTTTGAGGGATGAAGTGGAAATAGAAAAGGAAGTAGTCCTACTGGGAATGCTTGATCACTTCGAGATTTGGAGCAGGGATAAATTAGAACAAGAATTGAAGATCGTAAAAGAACAGTTTGATGAATACAGTAGCTTTGTCTCAGATAATACAAAATAAATCGAATCCGGAGGACCTACCTCACGTTCCTGTAATGGAAGAAGAGGTGTTGAGGCTCCTTGCTGAAATCAGGCCAAGATCCGTAGCTGATGGCACCTGTGGAGCAGGTGGACATGCACATACACTTTTGGAAAACGTGTCATCTATTGAGAGATATTTTTGCATTGACTGGGATAAGAATGCCTTAAGTATCGCCAGAAAGAGACTGAACTCGCACAAAAATAGGGTGGAATTCGTTCATTCAAACTTTAGACACATCCCGCAACTCATTCCCGCCTATGGCATATCAAAACTCGATGCCATTTTATTGGATCTGGGGCTGTCAACCATGCATCTTACGTCTAGCGGTAGGGGATTCAGTTTCACAAAGGATGAACCACTGGACATGCGCATGGACGACTCGGAACCTACAACAGCACTCGATCTCATCAATAACCTTTCAGAGGCCCAGTTAGCCGCACTCATCAGGGAGTACGGCGAGGAAAAATGGGCTAAAAAGATCGCAGGGGTAGTGAAAGACTACTGTGAGCACACCTCTATTCCCACGAGTAAAGGCCTTGCAGAGGCTATTAAGCGCGCAATACCAAGGCGTTTTCATCCCAAAAGAATCCACCCTGCAACTCGCACGTTTCAGGCGCTCAGGATCGCTCTCAATCGAGAACTCGATAACCTTAAAGTGGCCCTACATGACTTTCCAAACATCTTGAATGAGGGTGGAAGATTCCTTGTTATTTCATTCCATTCTCTGGAAGACAGGCTCGTAAAACACAGCTTCAAAAATGACCCACGCATGCGTCCCATAACAAAACGGCCTCTCAGGCCAACTAGCCAGGAAATAACTGTAAATCCAAAGGCAAGGAGTGCAAAACTTAGATGCGCTGAGAGGATCAGCGCTGAGGAGGTAAATAATGTTTAGCAGGGCCGCTTCATTAAAAACAGCCAGATTGCAGTCCACCCACAGGCTTAGAACCAGACAGAGATCTGGGGCAAGGAGTACCATATCTCTGAGAGAGATGGGGCTAATATTTATTTCAGTCGTCCTTTTTGGATTGAGCGTGGTAACAGGATACGAGATCAAAAGTGTATCCAAAGAGATCTCGACCTACAGGGAGGAACTGAAGGCCTTCGGTGAAGAGGAGGAGAGACTAAAAGGGGAGTTGGCGCGCTTTACTGAAAAGACGCGCTTGGAGAAAATAGGAAGGGCCCTTGGCCTACATCCTCCCAAGAAAAGCCAAATCGTCCACATCAAATAGAGGGGACATCCATGAAAAGGAATAGAAAAAAGACAAGACGACCCCAAATCCCCTTCCTCTCATTGTTGGTGGTACTCCTTGTTCCCCTATTTTGTTTCTTGTTTAGGGGACCTGAAACTGAAATAGAGGCCAATACTGGGCCTAACTACGTTCCAATACGTGGAAATATATTTGACAGGACTGGGACATTGCTCGCCTATAGTAAAAAAGACCCCAGTGGAGCAGTAAAACGGATTTACCCTTACGGCGACATGGCCAAGGCCATTATTGGTGAGGTGGATTCATGGGGAAGGGGTATATTTGGTGCAGAGCTCTTGATGGATGAGGTCTTGTTATCCCAAAAAGACATCAGTCTTACCCTCGAAAGAGAGGTTCAGATCACGTCAGAAGAAGTCCTCAATATGCAAATGGCCAAATTTAATGCCACCTTTGGCTGTTTTATAATGATGGATGCAAATACTGGAGAAATCCTTGCCCTTTCAACTAGGTCTAAGCTTAAGGAAGACGAGGCACACATAGGTGAACCACTTTATCTCAAACCACTTTTTCATCCAGGGCTGCTCTCAATCCCAATCAGATGGTTACGGGAAAATGAAGAATTTGATGAAGACAATCTCAAGAGTGGGCATAAGTGGGTTGACATAGATAGTGGCCAAAGCCTCTGGTCCCCCTGGACTAAATCCACTCTGCAACGTTTTTTAGATGAAAAGAGGTCAGTAACAAAAGAACTAATTGATTTGGGTTTTGGAGATGGTAATGGAAAGGTGCCTATCTACACCTACAATATCTTTGAGGAAGACTTCAAATCCTCTCCCCTAAATATTCTCAGGGCCTTCGCATCCTTAATTAACGATAATGGATTGATCTCTCCATATTTTATCAACACCCTAGACTTTCCATCTGAAAAGCGAGCCATACCGTGGCTTGATCAGAAAAAGAGAGAATCTCTTAGAGAGCTCTTGTCTGGTTTCTCTACTCCTTCCATAGCAAGCGTTTGGTGGAAGAAGGAAGAGACATCAGGATCAAAGAGGTGCGAGATTATTGCATTGGGTTATTGGCCAAGGCAATCTCCCAAGGTGGTTTACATAACCGCCATTAAAGGCGCATCCTATGATCCTATTCAAAGGCCTGGGATACTAAGCAGAGCCAGACGTGCACTCAAGCTCGGAGCAGCATTACCTGAGGAAAAAATACTCTCTTATAGGGTAGGCGGAGAAGGTGACGTTAAAAAAGTCGTCCAATAAGAGCTCGCTGGGTGTTCCAGTTAAGCCCTTTTGTCTCAAGACCAAA
Organism: Dissulfuribacter thermophilus; assembly: GCF_001687335.1. Taxonomy (NCBI): domain Bacteria; kingdom Pseudomonadati; phylum Thermodesulfobacteriota; class Dissulfuribacteria; order Dissulfuribacterales; family Dissulfuribacteraceae; genus Dissulfuribacter; species Dissulfuribacter thermophilus. Next base: position 45,607 of record NZ_MAGO01000009.1, read on the forward strand.
GAATTGGTTCGAGGTCTTGGTGATCTAGTAGTCTCTATCCACGGTGAACTACCACCTGATATCAAGGGGATTGCAATTGATTCCAGACAGGTAAGGCAAGGCTACCTTTTTGTTGCCATAAGGGGGGAACGCAGTTCTGGCGAAGAATATATTGAACATGCCGTTAGAAATGGCGCCAATATGGTGATTCTTCCAGAAGGTGCAGGCATCCCTAAATATATTTCGTCCATATTGAGTCGAGACACAAAGGCCTGTGCCGGGATTGCAGCAAGCCTGTTTTATGGAAACCCAACAGAGAGTTGCCCTGTTGTGGCTGTTACCGGTACCAATGGTAAGACCACTTTTACTTATCTTATGGAAGCCATTTTAAAAGAGGCAGGACTGAGGCCAGGGGTCATTGGTACTGTGAATTATAGACTAGGGTCACTTTCGTGGCCCGCTCCCCTTACAACTCCTGATCCTGTGACTCTTCAAAGGACAATACGGGAAATGATAACAAATGGCGCGGACTCCATAATTATGGAGGCATCAAGCCATGCATTGGATCAAAAGCGTCTTTGGGGTTCCAAGATTAGGTGTGCTGTATTCACCAATATGACCAGAGATCATTTGGACTATCACAAGACAATGGACAATTATTTTTTGGCAAAACAAAGCCTCTTTTCAGACTATTGTCCAGAGGTCTCTGTGTTCAATATTGACGATCCCTATGGGAAGACCATGTATCTTCATTCAAGGGGTGAAAGCATTACCTATGCAATTGACAATGAGGCCGATATTAGGCCAAAGAAACTCAATATCGACATAAATGGCATTTATATGGCCATAGACCTCTATGGGAAGACTGTCTCTATTACTTCTGAGCTCATTGGTAAATTCAATGTCTACAACATACTTGCCGCTGTGTCTGCTGCTATATCCATGGAGATTCCTTCCCATGCCATTCAAATGGGAATAGCCAAGTGCAGGAACATACCTGGCAGGATGGAGCGAGTGGCTAGCGACTCTTCTATAATGGCTTTTGTAGACTATGCCCATACTCCAGATGCAGTGGAACGAATATTGAAAGAGATTAGTCTCCTTGGACCAAGACGTGTAATAACTGTCTTGGGATGTGGAGGTGACAGAGACAGGGGGAAAAGGCCTCTTATGGGGGCTATAGCATCCAGGCTTTCTGATATAGCGGTTTTTACCACTGACAATCCAAGGTCTGAAGACCCTCTGAGGATCATTGATGACATGCTCCATGGCGTTAGTGACAGGGATCGGATGAGAGAATCAATAAAGGTCATTCCCGACAGAGAAGAGGCAATTTTCTGGGCAATTGAACAGGCGAAGACCGGGGATGCAGTCTTGGTTTTGGGTAAGGGGCATGAAACTTGTCAGATAATTGACAATCAAAAGATATATTTTGATGATAGGGTGATTTTAAAAAGGGCATTAGAGGAAAAGTTGTCATGTTGAAGGTCTCACAAAATCTCCCCGAATATAAAGATATCCCTGAGTCACAGGCTGGAGCTGCCTCCTCCTTTGGAGGTCAGAGGGAAAACCCCTTTGAACAGCGTAGGACAGGTCCTATAGGCTGTAGTCTTGAAAAATTAGCCGTAATTACAAGGGGAAAAATCGTAAATGGTGCCCCAAGCATAGAGATTGGCCCCATTGCCACTGATACACGATTTATTGAGCCAGGTGATGCATTCTTGGCACTCAAAGGAGAAAGGTTTGATGCCCATGATTTTCTCGGTGAAGCTGTAAAGAATGGGGCAAGACTCCTAATAGTAGAATTTATACCCGAAGACTTTGTCATTAACTCCATACCTTGTCTTGTGGTAGAGGATACATTGGAAGCACTTCTTTCTATTGCCGCATGGTACAGAAAAAAACTGGCCTTAAAATCAATTTGTATAACCGGAAGTTGTGGCAAAACGTCGACGAAAGAGCTTGTTACGAAGATATATGAAGGATCCTTTGAAGTCATATCTACCTATAAAAATTTCAATAATCTTGTAGGCCTCCCCATAACCATATTGAATGCCAAAAGTTTTCATGAATGGGGCGTATTTGAACTGGGAATGAATCAACCAGGAGAGATTGAAAGGCTTACTCGAGTGGCAATGCCTGATATAGCCCTAATCACCAACATAGCCCCAGCTCACCTCGAGGGGCTTAGGGAAATAGAAGGTGTTGCCAAGGAGAAAGCAAGGCTCTTTCAAAATCTCAGAGACGATTCCGTGGCCTGCGTAAATTTAGATGATCCATTCATAAAAAAATATGCCTCTAATATCCATTGTAAAAAGATTGGTTATTCTCTCGAAGGGCAAAAAAGTCCTGAAACTAAAGAGTTTGTAAGGCTTGTGTCGTGGAGACCCAATGGTTTTGGCACTAGCTTTGTCGTTGAAGTAAACGGTGTCAGGGAGGAATTTTACAGTCTTCTTCCAGGCCTTGGGAACCTTCAGAATTTGATTGCGGCAATCTGTGTGGGGATTGCAGGAGGTATTGACTTAAAAATTATAAAAGAGGCCATAAAGAGGGCAAAGCCAATGCCTGGAAGGCTGTTTATTACAAAGATGGGGGATTGGACAGTAATAGATGATACTTATAATGCAAATCCCGCGTCTATGAAAAATGCCCTGGCAACTCTGGCCCTCTGGTCTGAGAGCGAATTTCGTTGCGCAGTCCTAGGAGACATGTTTGAGCTTGGAGAAAGTGCCAGTCACTATCACTTTGAAATGGGAAAATACGCTGCGTCTACGGGAATATCAATGATTTTAGCTGCTGGAACCTATGCAAAAGACATTTTAAGAGGAGCAAGCCAAGCCTGTATGAGTGAGGAAAAATGTCTCATGTTTGAGGATACTGATTCACTTTTTAACTATATAAAAGAACAAGCCAGCAAGTTGTTTCCAAGGGATGCCTGGATACTTGTGAAAGGCTCCAGGGGAATGAGGATGGAAAAGATCATTGATGCATTGAGAAGGTGAAAGAGAGGCTATGCTGTACCATCTCCTAATACCCCTTCAAGACTTGTGCCCAGTGTTCAATGTCTTCAGGTACATTACCTTTAGGGCCATTTATGCTGCAATATTTGCCATGGCCATCGTCCTTTTTTTGGGGCCGTGGTTCATAGAAAAGATGCGGCGGCTCAAGGCGGGCCAGACCATTCGCGTAGAGGGACCAAAGACTCACCTGAAAAAAGAAGGTACACCTAGTATGGGGGGGCTCCTTATCATTGGGGCTGTAACCGTCTCCACACTACTTTGGGCAAACCTAAAAAATGTGTACATATGGCTTGTCTTATGGATATTGGTGTCGTTCGGTTGTATTGGCCTCATTGATGACCTAAAAAAGATAAGACTCAAGGATTCACGGGGACTTGCCGGTAGGTGGAAGCTGGTTTTTCAAATACTCATCTCGTTAATTTTCGGCATGGTGCTGTACAAGTTTGATTTGTTGGATACGAGGTTGAGTGTCCCTTTTTTCAAGAATCTACATCCTGACCTTGGCGTCTTTTACTGGCCCTTTATAGTACTAGTAATAACAGGTGCTTCCAATGCAGTAAACCTCACAGATGGTCTTGATGGTCTGGCCATTGGTCCTTTCATAATATGTGCCGCTGTCTACGGTCTGTTTGTGTATTTAGCAGGCCACTTTGAACTAGCACGATACCTGCTGATCCCTCATGTCAAAGGGGCTGGAGAGATCTCAATTTTTTGCGGGGCACTGGTGGGGGCAGGATTAGGATTTTTGTGGTACAATTCCTATCCTGCTGAAATCTTTATGGGAGACGTAGGTAGTCTTTCCCTTGGAGGGAGTCTCGGTGCCGTGGCCGTAATTGTTAAGCAAGAGCTACTGCTTTTGATAGTAGGGGGCATTTTTGTTGTCGAGGCGCTCTCTGTGATGTTACAGGTGGCCTATTTCAAGACAACAGGTGGTAAGAGAATTTTCAGGATGGCTCCCATACATCACCATTTTGAATTAAAGGGATGGCCTGAGCCAAAGGTAATAGTGCGGTTTTGGATTTTAGCTGTCATCTTGGGACTGCTGGGAGTGAGTACGTTAAAGTTAAGATAGAAAGGGATTGAATAGACGTAGGGCAATGAAAAAGCTTGCTGTTCTAGGCATAGGCAAAAGCGGGATTTCTGCTGCTCGTTGGGCAGTCAAGATGGACTTTGAGTGCGTCTTGAGCGATAAAAGGCCCAAAGATCAATGGCCCAAAGACCTCCTCGAGTGGTGTGAGGCCAAAGGGGTCGTAGTGGATTTTGGGGAGCACAGTGAAGATAAAATATTGACCTCAGATGTGATCTGTCCTAGCCCAGGGATACCACATGACATTCCCATACTTGAGGAGGCAAGGCGCCTCAATATCCCCATTGTTGGTGAGGCTTGCCTTGGAGTAAGCCTTTGGAAGGGGCCAAAGATAGGTATTACCGGAACTAATGGTAAGACTACTGTAACCACCCTTGTGGGACAGATGTTGAAAGAGTCTGGTGTCCCAGTCTTTGTTGGGGGAAATATTGGTAATCCAATACTGGAACAGGTGGATTCCGTTCCTCCAGGCACAGTACTGGTTGCTGAGATTAGCAGTTTTCAGTTAGACCTTTTTCCATGGGAACGGGATAGTTATCAATTACCGCAACCAGTTTTCGATGTGGCGGTCCTCCTCAATGTTGCCCAGGATCACCTGGAACGATATGAGGACTTTGACGCATACGCCAAGAGCAAGGCTAGGATATTTCAGTTTCAGGACAGATCGGGGTGGGCCATAACAGGAGAAGATGAACTGGCACTGTTGAAGGGGCTAGGTGTGGTGCCTAAGGCAAGGACAATAGTGATTAAGTCCTCTAGTCTAGGCCCAAAGACCTCAGTGCTCACGATTATGTGGCCAGAGGGTGGGGAAGAAGACTATGACCTCAGTAAGGTCAATTTGCCAGGAGAACACAACATCTCTAACCTATATGCAGCCATTACCGCATCCAGGTTAATGGGGGCGAAGATTTCGGTTATTCAAAGGGTTATAGAGAGATTTAAACTCCCTAAAAGCAGGCTTGAATTGGTGAAAACAGTAAAGGGTGTGAAGTTTATTAATGATTCTAAGGCGACGAATCTCCACGCCACCCTGGCCGCTATTAGATCTATTGATGCACCAATAGTTTTAATAGCCGGAGGCCTAGGAAAGGGACAGGACTTCAGTCTATTAAGGGAACAAAACGTTCAAAATAGAGTAAAGGCGGCAGTACTAATGGGGAGTTCAGCAGAAGATCTGAAGCGTAGTTTAGGCAACGTGCCTTGTTTTTTGGTCAATGGGAAAGGTGATGGATGGCAGAAGATGGAAGAGGCAGTGAAACTTGCCTTTTCAAAAGCTGAAGATGGGGATGTGGTGCTATTGTCCCCAGCGTGTGCAAGTTTCGACCTTTTTGGCGGATATGAAGAAAGGGGTGAGGCCTTTAGAGATGCAGTCAAACGGCTCTAACCCCATTACAATCAATCCTTTTACTGGTAGCCCTGGCATGCTGTTTCAGATGCGTTACGGAGACTGCGAAGGCACAATGTCTAGCCATAGAGCACCCGACAGCAATGCAGATGGGCTGGGCGGTGATCGTTTGTCAAATAGGCTTAACGTGGCCGTGGCAGGTGGCGGGACCGGAGGACATATCTTTCCTGGTGTCGCCATTCTAAGAGCGCTCGAGGCCTTGAGACCTCTCAATATCCTATGGATAGGAACTGGAAAAGAAGTGGAAAGACAGATCCTTGAATCGTTGACTATAGAGTATACAGAACTCAAGGTCCGGCCATTTCACGGAGCTGGATTGGGTAGTTTGATTAGGGCAATTACAACGCTACCCATTTCTATATCGAGGGCCCGTTCCATTTTGAAGGATTTCAATCCCAATGTAGTCCTTGGTATCGGTGGATATGTGGCGGGTCCAGTCATGATCGCTGCGAGAAGCCTCAATATACCACTTGTGATTCATGAACAAAATGTCATACCAGGCCTTACAAATCGTCTTGGAGCCAGATTTGCTCAAAAGATATTCATTAGTTTCAAGGGATCGCAGAGTTGGTTCCCTGGGGGCAAATCAATACTTACTGGAAACCCCGTTAGAGAGGAGTTTTTAAAACTCAATAAACACGATGATGGCAAAGAGTATGCTTCAAGGCCAAAACACATACTGGTGATTGGCGGCAGTCAAGGGGCCAGGGCCATAAACAGGCTAGCCACATGTGCTTTAGCTATCCTTGCCAAATCAGGAATAGATCTGGAAGTCATTCATCAGACCGGTAAACAGGACCAGGAATATACTAGAAGGGTGTATAGAGAAGCTGGAATCAAGGCATCGGTATATGGATTCATCAATGATATGGCCAGTGCCTATGCCTGGGCAGATCTCGTGGTTTCTAGGGCAGGTGCTGGCACTTGTGCCGAGCTTTCAGTTACGGGGACACCGTCTATATTGATACCTTATCCTCATGCTGCCTCTAGCCACCAGGAGGCAAATGCCAAGGAGCTTGAAAGCTGTGGTGCATCTATTACATTCCGCGAAAACGAGGTGGGTCCAGAAAGACTTGCTTCAACAATTCAGGCCCTGTTGTTAGATACTGAAAGGCTGAGCCAGATGAGGCAGGCTGCGAGATCCATTGCGCAGCCATACGCAGCGAAGACCATTGCAGAGCAAATTCTGAAGATTGTGGAGGAAGCGTAATTAGGATGTACAGAAAGATTAGGAAACATCATATACATTTTGTAGGTATCGGCGGAATTGGAATGAGCGCTATTGCCAGCGTGTTGTTGGAACTGGGCTATAAGGTCTCTGGATCGGATATTAGGCATTCGTCTACGATCCAGAGGTTAGTCAAACTGGGCGCTCATATTTCTATTGGACACAAACCAGAGAATGTACACGGAGCAGACGTAGTAGTTACCTCCAGTGCTGTCTCAAAACAAAACCCTGAAGTATTGGAGGCAATGCGTGTTCAGATCCCCATCATCCCAAGGGCGCAGATGTTGGCAGAACTCATGCGTCTCAAGAGATTTGGTGTGGCAGTTTCAGGTACCCACGGTAAGACATCAACGACCTCAATGATTGGTGCTGTTCTTGAGGCAGCAAATATTGATCCAACCCTCATTATTGGAGGGCAGGTGAAGTCCCTGGGGACCAATGCCAGATGGGGAAGGGGTGAATTTTTAGTTGCTGAGGCAGATGAAAGTGACGGAAGTTTTCTATATCTCACCCCTTCGATTGCAGTAGTGACCAATATCGAAGAAGAACACCTGGATTATTATAAAGACCTTGAGCACATCAAACAGACATTTACTAACTTTTTGAAAAAGGTCCCTTTTTACGGAGCTGCAATAATCTGTGGGGATGATCCGAATCTCCTGGAATGTGCAAAATTTATCAAGAAACGCACTATAACTTATGGTGTATCAGAGGGTAACTATATCCAGGCAAAGAATATCCAATACAAAGGCTATGGTTCAAGTTTTGAAGTGTGGAAAGATAATGAGTTTCTCGGAGACATCACCCTCAAGGTCCCAGGTCTACATAATGTGAGGAACAGCCTTGCAGCCATAGGGGTTGGCCTTGAATTAGAATTACCCTTTGAGGTCATACGCAGTGGTCTTGAACGCTATAGAGGAGTGGGTAGGCGCTTTGAGATCCTGCTGGATACTGAAGAACTGACACTTGTTGATGACTATGCACATCATCCAACAGAGATTCAGGCCACTCTCAAGGCAGCAAGGGCATGTTTTCCAGGAAGGCGGCTGGTAGTCCTATTTGAACCCCATCGATACAGTAGGACCTTGGCATTGATGGACGCATTTCAAACGTGTTTTGATGAAGCAGATAGGTTGTATTTGACTGAAATTTATCCAGCAAGTGAGAAACCCATTGTAGGTATAACAGGAAGACGGTTGGCCTCTACAATCCAACAGAAATGGGGTGGTGAGGTCCAGTTTGTCCAAGATCCTTTTTTGCTACCGGAAAAGGTCATGGAAGATATTAAGCCAGGAGATGTGATTCTAACTCTTGGCGCAGGAAACATGGGCAAGATTGGAAAGACGATTGCGGAGCTTGTAAATGAACAAAAGGCCATCAAGGCAACTATTTGAAAAAATATATACCCAGTTAAAGGGCATTCCAGATATTTGGGTGAAGAGGGATAGCAATCTCTCTTCGCTAACAACCTTCAAGATTGGAGGTGATGCAAGACTTTGGATTGCGCCCCTATCTGTGGATGCCTTGGTATCGTGCCTTGGGCTGCTAAAAGACAATGAGATTGACTTTCACATTCTAGGTGGGGGTAGCAATGTAATCATCTCTGACCATGGTGTTGATTGCGTTTTAGATACCAGGGGACTTGCCTGGATCAAGAGCATAGGTGAAGGACAGTATGAAGTGGGGGCTGGATTCTCCCTTAAAAGATTAGTTGCCCTTTCAGTTAAGAATGGGTTAAGCGGCTGCGAGGGGCTTGCCGGCATCCCCGGGAGTGTAGGTGGGGCAATTGCAATGAATGCTGGGGGAAAAAACGTCGCCATTGGAGACTTGGTTACCCATTTACTTATTGCTGATTCAGGCGGTACAAGATGGATTCCCAGAGAAAAAGTGCAGTTTGGCTATAGAAAGTGCGTGATCGAAGACCGTTCCTTCAACTCAACACTCAACACCCAAAACTCAAAACTTTTAATGGAGCGTTCCTTCAACTCAACACTCAACACTCAAAACTCAAAACTTATCATTGCTGGGGCCAGGATTTCCCTGCAAAAATCAAGGGAACGAATAGTTAGGGATTATGTTTTGTCTATAATGGATCGGCGAAAAAAGACACAGCCTTTAGGTAAACCCAGTGCCGGTTGCATATTTAAAAATCCTCGCTCCACCCCTGCTGGAAAACTTATTGAGATGGCAGGGTTGAAGGGAATGCAATGTGGCGGGGCAGCTGTGTCTGTCAAACATGCCAATTTTATAGTGAACCTTGATAGAGCAAGGGCACAGGATGTAGTTGATCTTATAAAACGTGTGAGGGAAAAGGTATTTGAGAATTTTAATGTCTTGTTGGAACCTGAGGTAAAAACTATGGGAGTGAGTCTTTGAAAGCTGTAAGGCAAACATACAGGAAGAAGACAAAGGCAAAAAAGACTGTTAGGCCACAGGTTCTGGTGGCTGTGCTCTTTATCGCCATTTTAATTGTTGGCGGAACGTATGGTATACGTCTGGGCTGGAAATGGTTGCACTCCACTCCCTTGTTTGCGGTTCAGGAAATTAAGATAAATGGGATAAATAGGGTCAAGAAACAATGGGTGCTCCACGCCATTGATTTAAAGGACGGCGAGAACATACTGGGCCTAAAGAAGGAGGACATTAAAGAGCGTATTTTAGAGAATCCGTGGATAAAGTCTTTAAAAATTTCAACTGATTTCCCACATACCCTGGTGATAGACATCGTTGAAAGACGTGCAATAGCTTTCTTAAAGGACAGAGGTAAGACCTATCTATTGGATTCGGATGGCGAGATCTTTAAGGTTGCCGAGGGAAAGGAGGCAGATGGTCTGATAGAAATAGAGGGGATAAAAGCCTCTGGTAATGGTGACAGGACCATAAAATATGTAGGAACGTTTAAGGAGTTTGTGAGACTTGTAAATAAGCGTGGCAGGATACTTTGCGAAAGGAACATCAAATCTGTGGGATTTGATGGAAAATCCATGGTGGTCACAACAAGGGGCTCTAGAATTCCCCTTGTGTTTTCCCTGGATCAGGGCTTGAAGGTCCAGTTTAAGAGGGCAGAATCAATATTATTTCACCTTTACTCTTCGGGCAAATATAGGCATGTAAAGATTGTAAATCTTTCAGTAGGTAAGAACATGGCATTGGCTTTTATGGATAAGAGGGTATGAGATGGGAGATATGAGTCGAATGGGCTCAACACCTGACAGTGATATAATCGTTGGTCTCGATATTGGCACAACCAAGATATGTGCCCTGGTTGGGGTGCTGACTGAAGACGGAGTTGAGGTTGTGGGAGTGGGAACCCACCCATCAGTAGGGCTACGAAAAGGGGTTGTGGTAAATATCGAGAGCACAGTCAATTCAATTCAGAGGGCCGTTGAAGAGGCCGAACTCATGGCTGGCTGTGAGATCTCACAGGTCTTGATAGGTATTGCAGGCAGCCACATTAAAGGGTTCAACAGTCATGGTGTCATTGCCATAAAGGGAGAGGAAGTCACAGAAGATGACGTAAATCGTGTGATCGAGGCTGCAAAGGCAGTGGCGATCCCTCTGGACAGAGAACTCATTCATTGTCTTCCACAGGAATACATTGTAGACGATCAGGGCGGAATTTCAGACCCAGTTGGCATGACAGGGGTTCGACTTGAGGCCAAGGTTCACATTGTAACTGGGGCAGTGACAGCAGCGCAAAATCTCATTAAGTGTGCCAATAGGGCTGGACTCGACGTAGAAGATATTGTGCTTCAACCTCTGGCCTCTGCTCATGCAACGCTTACCAGCGAGGAAAAGGACCTTGGTGTAGCGTTGATAGACTTTGGAGGTGGGACCACAGATCTGGCCATATTTACTGAAGGGACTATTAAACATACTTCTGTCCTTGGACTCGGTGGCAACAATCTCACAAATGACATTGCAGTTGGATTAAGGACTCCAATGACAGAGGCGGAGAAAATAAAACTAAGATTTGGAAGTTGTCTAAGTTCCTATGTCAAGAAGGATGAGATGATAGAGGTGCCGAGTGTTGGGGGCAGAAAACCAAGACTCCTATCCCGACATATACTTGCAGAGATCTTGGAGCCGAGGGTTGAAGAGATACTATCACTGCTTGAACAGGAGATTAGGCGTACGGAATTCAAGGATCTTTTGGCCTCTGGGGTCGTGATTACAGGGGGATCAGCGTTACTCCCTGGAATGGCCGAGATTGCAGACCAGATCTTTGATCTGCCGACCCGTATTGGCTTTCCAAAGGGCATCACTGGTCTCACTGATATTATAAACGGCCCTCAGTTTGCTACTGCTGTTGGATTGCTACTTCATGGTGCGAAAAAGGCCCCAAAAAGAAAATTCAGGATACGGGACAGGAATATCTTTAACAGGGTGACCTCAAGAATGAAATCTTGGTTCAGGATTTGATTAATTGATTGGAGGGTTGAGATGAGCTTTGAATTTGTGGAATCTGATCTTTCTGCAAAGATTAGAGTAATAGGTGTAGGTGGTGGCGGCGGTAATGCCGTTAACAATATGATTGAATCCAATCTTAGAGGAGTAGATTTTATAGCTGCAAATACAGATGCCCAGGCCCTGGATCGCTCCAAGGCTGGGGTCAAGATTCAGCTCGGTAAAGGGCTTACTAAAGGCCTTGGAGCAGGGGCCAGGCCTGAGATCGGAAGAGAAGCAGCTGAAGAGAGTGCTGAAGAGGTGCGTGCTGCCCTTGAGGGAAGTGACATGGTCTTTATCACAGCTGGCATGGGAGGTGGAACTGGAACAGGAGGGGCCCCTGTAATTGCGGAGATCAGTAAGGAGCTAGGGGCACTTACAGTGGCAGTGGTTACCAAGCCATTTCTGTTTGAGGGAAAGAGGCGTCGAGAGATCGCGGAACGCGGCCTCGAGGAGTTGAGGAAGGTAGTGGACACTATCATTACCATACCTAATGATAGGTTACGTAGCCTTGCAGATTCAAAGACGCCGTTTTTCCAGCTCTTCAAAAAGGCAGACGAAGTGCTCTATTACGCGGTAAGGGGTATCTCAGATCTAATCGTGGTGCAGGGCTATGTAAACGTCGATTTTGCCGATGTGAGGACAGTCATGTCAGAGATGGGGCTGGCATTGATGGGGACTGGCATGGCACGAGGAGAGAGACGTGCAATAGAGGCCGTTCGTATGGCAATAGCCAATCCACTCCTAGAAGACATCACCATAAGTGGTGCAAGGGGAATATTGATGAATATTACTGCGAGCCCAGATACTCTTACGTGGGAAGAGGTCGAACAGGCCTCCACACTTATACACGATGAGGCCCATGAGGATGCGAACATAATTTGGGGAACAGTATTTGATGAGAGTATTGGAGATGAGATCAGGGTTACAGTGATCGCTACTGGAATAGGAGGAGAGGCTGAACAGGCAGAGCCAATGGTGGTAAATGTAAAGTCCCAGAGGGAAAATGATGTCCATGGAGATCCAAGGGGATTGACTGACCAGGGCGTAAAGATATATACAACCCGGGACGAACCCAGTGTAATAAGAATAGATGACCTCAGAGGTGGGGTGGTCACCAGGAAAAAGACAAACGAAGTCCCATTGAAAGGACTCGACGAAATAGATGAGGACGAGTTAGAGGTCCCTACTTTTTTGAGGAAAAAGGCAGACTAGGGGCTAGGCAGCCCTTTGTATGTGTTCACAAAGGGCCCTAGCCACCTCTGTTATGTAATCGTGGTCTTCTCCTTCCACCATGACCCTGATGACGGGTTCTGTCCCAGAGGGTCTTATCAAAATTCTGCCTCTGCCCTTAAATTCTTCCTCAAAAGACGACACCAGGTCTCCTAGGCCTGGTATTTCATGCACTGCCTTCCTCTCTCGTACCCTTACATTTTCTAATACCTGGGGAAAACATTCCATGACCTTTGCCAGTTCAGAGAGAGGTCTTTCTGTAGTCTGCATAACAGATAAGACCTGGAGAGCAGCAAGTATGCCATCTCCAGTAGTAATGTGATCCATGAATATAAGATGCCCGCTTTGTTCGCCACCAAAGTTGTAGCCATTTTTACGCATTTCCTCGACAACGTATCGATCTCCGACCTTTGTCCTCACGAGCCTTGCTCCCATTGAAGAAAGGGCGAGTTCTAGCCCCATATTACTCATGACAGTTGCCACAACGGTATTTTTATTGAGATTACCCTGTTCCATTAAATACTTGGCACAGATGGCCATGATGTGATCACCATCAACGACCTTGCCCTTTTCATCTATTATTATGACCCGATCGCCATCACCATCAAAGGCAACCCCGATGTGTGCGTCATATTCCTGAACTGCATTTCTTAAGGGACCCAGGCATAGGGCACCGCAGCCCTCGTTTATGTTGGTTCCATTGGGACTTACACCTATTTTTATGACCCTAGCCCCTAGCTCTTCAAAAACCTGAGGTGCAACTTTATAGGTGGCACCATTTGCACAGTCTATTACCATTTTGATGCCATCGAGGGTGAGGTGCCTTGGGAAGGTATTTTTTAGAAATACGATGTAGCGTCCTGGGGCATCGTCTATTCTAAAGGCCTTACCAACATCTGTTCCAGTTGGCCTCATACATTTGGAAAATAGGCCTGAATCCTGTCCTATGAATTCTGTGCCACGGTGTCGTTGCTCTTTTGAGGAGTCTTCTAGAATCTTTATCAGATTTTCTATGTCATCTTCTATATCGTCTGGCAGCTTAAAGCCATCTCCAGAAAAAATCTTTATTCCGTTGTCATCGAAGGGATTGTGCGATGCAGATATGACAACTCCTGCATCTGCCCTCATGTTGGCAGTGAGAAAGGCAATTGCTGGTGTGGGCATTGGGCCAACAAGAAGGGCATCAACACCCATTGAACATATTCCAGACACCAGCGCATTTTCAAACATGTAGCCCGAAATCCTGGTATCCTTTCCAATGAGTATCTTCCGGTGCTTAACTCCATTTTCTCTGAAGAGGCATGCCACTGCCTGGCCAATCCTTAAGGCAATATCCACCGTCATTGGGTAGATGTTTGCCTTTCCCCTAACACCATCCGTTCCAAAAAGCCTTGCCATATCCACCTCCAACTATTTTTGTGCTTCTTTGACAGTAACAGTAATAGTTTCTGGTATGATTCGTTTTAATTTAAAGCCATCTGGTACTGTGACAACAGGGCTGACCTTGTGTTTGCCTGGCTCAAGGGTCCTAGAATCTATCTCCACGAGTATGTCCCTCGGTTCAAGCTGTTTGAGACCAATTTTGGGTCCTTCAAGTACTGCTGATACAACTTTTGGCCAAAATTTAAATTTTTTGGGGCCTCGGTGTATCACTGGAATGTGTGTAATACGGCGTTCGCCTTGTACAGGGCCTATATTGACGATTATCTTGACAGAACCGGTGTCAACAGGGCTCGCATGTATCTTTCCCAGATCCAGGGCCACGGTTCTTTCTATTGTTGAGGTTGCTCCTCCAATATCAATTGGCAGAGTGTCGATCTTTTGCAGACGCATGAGTTCCTTTTCTGGTCCTATGAGGAGGACTTCGCTTGGATCTACCATAATATTAATTATTTTGAAGTATTCATTGGGTTTTCCGTTTACCACTGGGTGGACCAAAACCCTCTTTCTGAGGAGGTGATCCAATTCGATCTCAATATTTTGAGGATTTATCCTCATCACTCTGATGCCAGCAGGAAGTGGAATGCTGTCTGGGGTAATATGGACTAAAAATTTCCCTGGTACTGCCCCTTTCAAGTCTATAACTCGGCTAATACCTTGAGTGGCCACAGCCCTTATAAGGCTCCTTGGTCCATAGACCCGGACGTCTATATAGGAGGGCACATCGTTGGCTACTACAAGATTGGAAGGAATGTTTACGAGTTCAACAGGCAGGGAGATTGTAATTTCTGCTTTTTCTTCCCCTACTACGAAGAACCAAAGCATTATGGCAAACGCCAGTGACAGAATTTTTAGGCCGAGATTTTTGGTCATCCGAGGAGCTTCCTCCTCCACCAGGGCTTGTCATTTTCTTCAATGGAAAATGCATTGTGCAGGATTCGTCTTAGTAGACTTGAGTCAATATTTCTGGTCAATTTTCCATCCATTGCAACTGATATGGAACCTGTCTCCTCTGATACCACTACGGCAACAGCGTCTGTCTGCTCAGTAATTCCAATGGCAGCCCTGTGTCTGGTGCCAAGTTGGCGATCGATATAAGGACTTGTGGACAGAGGCAGCACGCAGCCGGCCACTGTGAGTCTACCCTTCTGGATGATAACAGCACCATCATGGAGGGGCGATTCTTTATTAAAAATGGACTCAAGGAGACTCTTTGAGACCTCTGCATCAAGGAGGACTCCTGAATCTATATGGTCATTGAGTCCTACGCGCCTTTCCATGACAATGAGGGCTCCAGTCTTTGAGGAACTTAGGGAAGAGGCGGCCTTTGCAATCTCTTCAAGGGTATGAAAGGTCTTTATCCTCATTCGGATAAATGGAGTTTGCCCCATTTGAGTTAGGGCCCTTCGAATATCATCCTGAAATATTATGACTATTAGCAGGAATAATGAACTTAGGATAGTACCAAGTAGCCAGTGTAGGGTATAGAGTTGCAACCACCTTGCAGCAAAATAGATCACTGTTATAAGGGCAAGGCCAGCTGCCATTTGCACGGCCCTTGTCCCACGAATGAGGAGGATGACCCTGTAGATGATAAAGGCCACAACCAGTATGTCCACTAGGTCCTGCCACCTTAATACCGGTATGTAGCCCTGTATCACCTGAAACATCGCCTATTTCCTGCAAATGCTCATATGTTGTCCATTTCTTACATGTTCCATAAGTGCTTCTACCACCTGGAGAAGTCTTCGTGTCCAATCCACGTTGTGGACCCTTACGATATCTGCTCCCCTAATGACTGACCAGGCAACAGCACCAAGGGTAGGAATGTCTCTTTCTTTGGGGTCCTTTAGGCCAGTTATCTCACCGAGAAATGATTTTCTTGAAACTCCTATGAGTACCTTTGCACCAAGAGACTTAAAATAATCAAGGTTTGCAAGGAGTTCTAGGTTGTGATTAAGACGTTTTCCAAATCCAATACCAGGATCGACTATGGCCATCTCTCGTGAGATTCCAAGGCTCTCTATATAGTTCAGTCTCTCCTCGAGGAAGTCGTAGACTTCTTTGACACAGTCGTTATATGAAGGGGCTACCTGCATATCCCTTGGCGTTCCCTTCATGTGCATTAGGCATACCGGACACTTAAAATCCTTAATGACCTCTGCCATGTCAGGATCTGCCCTTAGGGCGCTAACGTCATTCACTATGTCTGCCCCAACACTGAGTGCAGCACGGGCCACTCCGGCCTTTTGGGTATCGACAGATATCAGAGTCTTGGTCCTCTTGCGTATTTCTTTTATTACCGGTATGACTCGTCTCTTTTCTTCTTCCAGGTCCACAGGCTCTGAAAAAGGCCTTGTAGATTCTCCTCCTATATCGAGTATGTCTGCTCCTGCCTCTAGGAGTGACATAGCGTGTGAGACGGCCTTTTCTGTCTGAAGAAAGAGGCCGCCATCTGAAAATGAGTCGGGGGTACAATTAACTACCCCCATAATGAGGATCTTTTTTTGCGAGTTCAGAGGGGACCTACTCTCCTCTTCATACCCTGGTAGTGACCTTTGCTGTGAGTAGTTAGCTGTTTTTTTTTCTATCACGCCTCTTGGGAACACCTCTTCATTATTTCGTCGATATCTTTTGCTGTAAGCGTTTCCTTTTCAAGTAGAGCATTTGCTATGCCATGTAGGCAATCTATGTGTGTCTCAATAATCTCCTTTGCCTTATTGTAAGCACTAAGTACCAGTTTTCTAACCTCTTCATCTATTTGCTTGGCCGTCTCCTCGCTGTAGTCTTTTACCTGGCCAAAGTCCTTGCCAAGGAAAATGTGCTCTTCATGTTTGCCAAATGCTACTGGGCCAAATTCATCGCTCATACCCCAGTTACACACCATTTTTCTTGCAAGATCAGTGACCCTTTCTATGTCGTTTCCTGCACCTGTTGTGAAGTCATTTAGGACTAATTCTTCAGCCACTCTACCTCCAAGGAGTATAGAGAGTTTATTTGCGAGATAACTCCTCGGATATGTGTGCCTATCATCTTCTGGCAGCTGCTGGGTAATACCCAGAGCCCTTCCCCTTGGTATAATGCTCACCTTGTGTATGGGATCAGAGCCTGGAAGTAGTTTTGCGACCAATGTGTGTCCTGCTTCGTGGTAGGCAGTGGTGCGCTTTTCTTCCTCTGAAAGTATCATGCTCTTTCTTTCTGCACCCATCAATACCTTGTCTTTGGCCTTTTCAAAGTCATCCATTCCAACAGTATTTTTATTGGCACGTGCAGCCAAAAGGGCTGCCTCATTTACCAGATTTTCCAGGTCAGCCCCTGAAAATCCAGGAGTGCCCTTTGCGATAACGGATAGGTCCACTTCTTTTGCCAATGGTATCTTTCTGGCGTGAACCTTGAGGATCTGCTCTCTTCCTCTGAGGTCTGGAACAGGCACTGTGACTTGCCTATCGAATCTACCAGGCCTGAGGAGTGCTGGATCCAAGACATCTGGCCTGTTTGTGGCTGCAATGACAATTACTCCTTCAGAGGTCTCAAAACCATCCATCTCCACAAGGAGCTGATTTAATGTCTGTTCTCTTTCATCGTGACCTCCTCCAAGGCCTGCGCCCCTGTGACGTCCAACAGCATCGATTTCATCTATGAAGATTATGCACGGGGCATTCTTTTTGGCCTGTACAAAGAGGTCCCTTACGCGGGATGCTCCGACTCCCACAAACATTTCTACGAAATCGGATCCGCTTATGCTGAAAAAGGGACATCCTGCTTCTCCTGCAATGGCCTTTGCAAGGAGGGTTTTGCCAGTACCCGGTGGCCCTACAAGGAGTACTCCCTTGGGCGGTCTGCCTCCTAGGCGTGTGAATTTTTGTGGATCTTTCAGAAAGTCGATTATCTCAGTGAGTTCTTCCTTTGCCTCATCAACGCCAGCTACATCCTCGAACTTAACCTTTATGTTCTGGCCAGTCAGCATCTTTGCCCGACTCCTGCCAAAGCTCATGGCCCTTCCACCGCCGCCTTGCATTTGCCTCATAAAGAATATCCATACTCCAATGAGGAGGAGCATTGGGAACCATGAGACCAGGAGGGTCATATACCAAGGAGTGTCTTCCTTAGGCTTTACTTTTATTATTACCTTTTTTTCCTTTAACAATTTGAAGAGGTCTTGATCTTGATATGGAATGGCAGTCCTAAAAGGACTCTGGTTTACGAATTGACCTCTCACCCTTTCGTTTTCTATTGTTACTTTAGCAACCTCACCCTTGTTAACATATGTCAAAAAATCCGTATAACTGATCTCTGGTATGGAGTTTTGGGGTTTACTGAAAAGATTAAAGAGAAAAACCACAACGAGGCCAATGACTAGCCAGAGGCTGAGGTTTTTATAGAAAGCGTTCAAGAAATTATCCTCCTTATTATTCTTCTTCTTCATAACCTTCAATCCCGTCTTTAATTTTGATATAATAATTCAAATTCTTTTTTAATTTCAGGCCCTGGTTCCCAGGAAAGTTTGAGCACTTCTTCGGTTGTTTGGCGCACCTTATGAGATTCTGATACTTCGATACCAGTTACTGCCACTACTTCGTTCCCTGAAATTATCAAGGGAATCATTGAACGAATATGTCTGGGGAGTTTCTTGGAAATAAAAAAATCCTTTAATTTATAAGGCCTAGGTGCCCCAAGAGGCCAAAATCTCTCCCCATTTTGTCTTGTTCGAATAGTGAGAGGAAAGCTCACAGAACTGGCATCCAAAAAAAGGTCCTTAGGGAAAAGTTTTTCACTATTATATTTGTATTCAAATTTTTTTGGAGACCGCTCTATGCGCAAACTTCCTAAGGTCCTTGAAAGGGCGATGTCTCCTGGACCGTCAATTTTCTTTGGCTCCAGGGTGTCAAATTTATCGGCAAAAATGTTTTCTTTCTCAATGCCTTTACTATAAAAATATAATTTACCATAAATTTTTTTTGCAACAACTCCTGCTGGGAGGTCAATTTCTTTTGTGGAGCCTTGAGTGCTAACGAGACGATCAATGGATTCAAGGTGTTCCAGTGTGAGGTTTTTGAATATATCAGGTTTCAAATTTCTCAATGCCAATTTAAAGACCCTTCTTTTGATGGATGAAGGTTTGTTATTTAATCTGTTGAGAGCTAAAATAATAGCTCCATTTTCTTTAGAAAGAACCGCCTTGTCAAAGATTTTTTTAGCAAAATGATCAAGGAATTCATCATCTTCCCTTAAGACTTTGGCAGTCCTTGAGACAGTTTTGGTAATGGCTGGATTTAACTTTTTTAGTATGGGAACAACCTCGTTGCGTACTTTATTTCTTAAATATTTATTAGAGAGGTTGGAGGAATCAATGCAGAAGTCCTGTCCCTTTTGTTTTAAAAATGCGAGTAGTTCATGCTTTTCAATGCCAAGTAGTGGGCGTATAATTTTATCCTCGGTCCTCAAAGGGATACCAGAGAGTCCAGAGAGGCTTGCGCCCCTCAATAGCCTCATGACCATTTCTTCCACTTGATCGTCAGCGGTATGGGCAGTGGCAATCCAACTTGCTCTCAGCCTATCCCTTAGATTCCTCAGGAATTTATAGCGGAGTTCCCTTGCTCCCTCTTGGATAGAAAGGCCCTTGGCCTTTGAATAGCTTTTCACCTCGCCATGACCAAGAAAAAATGGAAGTCCTAGCTTTTGGGAAAAATCTTTGACAAATAAGGCATCTCTTTTTGACTCTTCTCCTCTTAGACCGTGATCAAAGTGCGCCACATACAGAGATAACGCAAATTCTTCCTTTAAATCATCGAGTGCCAAGACAAGGGCCACTGAATCTGGACCACCTGAGCAGGCCACAACAACTGAATCGGCTTTCTCAATTCCAATATGATACAAGGTCTCACGGACCTTTTTTAGCACGCTCACCCGCCTCCAGCACCTCTTGCAGCGTTAAGAGCTGCCATAATCTCCATTATCGAGGCCTTTCGAACATCAAGTATCTTGGCATCTAACGTAATGGTCTTTCCAGCTGCAGGGTGATTAAAATCTGCAACTACATAATCGTCACAGATTTCTTTTACAGTGAAGGCAATATCGTTTCCATATCCACTAGGTTCATGATAGAATTCGCCCTCTTTTAAACGTTCAGGATGCTTTAAATTTGCAATGGGTACCTCATTGACAAGGTCTGGGTTGTAGGGACCAAAGGCCTGTTCAGGAGGGACGTCAATTTGGACAGAATCATCCTTTTCATGGCCTAAAAGTGCCTTCTCAAGAATGGGGTGAACTCTGTCTCGTCCGTATATAAATTCGATGCTCGATGGTTTCTTTATTATATCAGGAGTTTCTCCATCCTTTACCTTCATGGATATGTTTACTTTTACGATGGTGTCTAATCCGATCTTCATTTATCTTTCCACACCTCCTATTTTGAGTAAATGAAGCTATTTTCTCCTGTTTTTTTTATTGATAAATTAACATCTATATCCCTTTTGGGAAATACCTTCTTTTAAAACAAGAGTAACAAAATGCTTAAAAAAGATTCTTTTAAAGGTTCAATGCTCTTTTTAGTCGGACTCACTGGGGGTATTGGTACAGGCAAGAGCACTGTATTGGCAGGCCTGAAAACTAGAGGTTTTTCGTGTATAGACGTAGATAAGTATGCAAAGGATGCCCTGAGAAAAGGAACCAGCTGCTATGAAAGGGTCGTGGCACTATTTGGTCCTTCAATTCTTCTGCCTAATGGAGAGATCAATAGGGCCTGCTTAAGAGATATTATACTACAGGATGCCCAAAAAAGAAGACTCCTGGAAGATATAGTTCACCCTCAGGTCTTAAGTGATTTGGAGGCACAGATAAAGGCCTATGTAGAGCAGGGGATAGGAATAGTAGTTGTGGAGGTCCCTCTTCTATATGAAGTGGGCTGGCAGTCTTTGTTCGCTTGTGTGGTTTGCGTAGTCTCTAGGGAAGAAACCGCTTTAAGACGCCTCATGAGGAGACATAATGTAGACGAAGAAACAGCAAAGACCTGGTTAAGGACCCAGATTCCCATTCAAGAAAAGGCCAAAATGGCAGACTTTGTAGTTGCAAATGATGGTTCGATAGAGGAATTGGAAGAAAAGGTAGAGGCCTTGGCCAAGTGGATTAAAAAAGAATACAAAGACTGTGTTGCAGTGTTTTAAAGTAGAGGTTATATTTACGCCAATTGTTTCGCCCGCCCATAGCTCAACAGGATAGAGCAACGGACTTCTAATCCGTAGGTTCGGGGTTCGAGTCCCTGTGGGCGGGCCAATAAAATCAAGGGGTTGGCAGTTTCTGACATCCCCCTTTTTGCTTGAGGGCTAAATCAGGGCTAAACATCGTCCTGGTTTTTCTCTCAATTTTCCCTCACAGGCTTTTTTGTAGATGAAACCAAGAATCTTTCCAGTTCTCTCCTTGCATACCTGATACAAGGTTTTTTCCCTTGTCCCTGGGTCAAATCCAGATAGGCTGGACCGCGTCCGAGCTTACGCTATCTGTCCAGGGTCCTGATGTCTAATCCCAAAAGCTGGGCTGTCTCCTTTCTGCTAAGTACTTCCTTCATTGTTATAACCTCCTGGGCTGATCCTTTTCACTCTTTCCTTATATCTCATGTGCCAATCAAAAGGGCGGGTCCTCATAACCTTCCGGAGGGGCCCCTTCCATCAAGGCATCCCTATTTCTATCCCTACCTCCTGGTGGGCTTCCGTCCCTGTCTCTTCTTTCGCTCACCACCAGCAAGCCGTCCCACTGTCCGGAAACCGGCACTGTGTCAAGCTTTACACTCATCTTGCCGTTGTCTTTTTCTATGAGCACTATCTGGCCTGCGCCAAGGTTCACCGCCCTTATGGTCTTTCCTCCCACAGCCACCCTGAGCCTCAGGAGGTTTCCCTGGAGATATGGATAAATGCGTTTCACTCCTTGATAAGCCTCTTTAGTTTCCTTCGCTTTTGTTTTGGCACAAAGGACAAAACCGCCTCCAGAGCATCTTTCAGCTCCTCTTGGCGGGCTGAAAGGTTCCGCTCCCTCTCCTTTAGGGCAAGGGCCTTTTCCATTATCACCTTTTGCGGCTCTATGCCTGCCTCTGCCCTGCGCTTCAGCCAATAAAGCTCAAGCCTCAGATCCTTTAAGATGCTCTTTTCTCTTTTTAACCAGCGCCTGAGCTTCCTGTATCTTGAAAGGGCCCTTGAGGCCTCGCTCCTTAGCTGGCGCCTGAAGCCAAACTCATTCATCCTCATCTCAAGCCGCTCTCTCGGGCTAAAAAGGGGCATCTCGGCAATTATTCTTGCGTCATAGTCTCCCTGGCTAAAGACTCCATCTGCACCAATGGTCCCTGCACCTGTGCCAAAAGATGCCCTTGCCCTTATCCTCAGCCTGGAAAAGGCGTTTTCATTGTAGCGGCAAAGCTCCCTTAGCTCCGGGTTGTTTCTTACTATGAACTCAAGGGCATCCTGGGCCTTTGAAGGGGAAGCATGGAGCAAAAAGGTCCATAAAACTGCAATTAAAAGGCAGACTGCATCTGCCCTTGAGCGCCTCTTTCGCCTCTGATATAAAGCTACCCCTTTCATGGTTTTACCCTTTTATCTTCCTGATGTATCCAACTGCCTTTCCGTCAGAAGAAAGGAGTTTCTACCTTCCATCTTCCGGCTTTACCTCATGGGGAAGAAAGTCTGGCCGAAGCACCCTTGCGGCAGCCTTCAGCGCCAGCAGGTGGTTGTCTGCTCTCATCCTGATTTTCATTTTCCTCCTGGTCCTGGTGGGAATCTTTATCTCGAATGTGCCTTCTTTATTCATCTATATAGGCCGCCTTTCTGGTGTAGCTTTCCAGGGTTCCCACCACGTCTTCCAGGGACCTTGCAACAAAGCCCAGGCCACCTTGCCGGTTCACTGCGGAAAGAAAGGCCTCCTGGCGCCTTGTGAGCCTGCCCCGCCTTGTCTTCACCTCTATGGCAAGGAACCTGCCACCCGGTAGCACTCCGAGTATGTCCGAAACCCCGGGCCTGCTCATTGGCCCCTGCCACTGTTTCCAGACGAAAAAGCCGTTCCATGAGACCCAGGCCATTATCTGCCGCGTAATTACCTTTTCAGAAAGCCCACCGCTTATGCCAGACGACACCTTTTCATTCAGCTTCTCATTTGCCTCCTATTATTTTCATCTCGCCTGTCTGTATAAGTTTCCTAATGGTCCCCTCCACCATGAGTCCGTCTTTCATGAATATGCAAAGGCCATCTGTTATCTCAAAGGTCATTCCCTTATAAGACACCCTCATGCCTGCACTTATGGCCACAGGCTGAAGGTCTAGTCCCTTCCTTGGAGGCTCAAAGGCATCAAGATACCTGATGGGAAGCCTGATCCTGGATGGCTCGATCCGTCCGGCCCTTATCTCTGAAAGAAGAAGCCTTGCCTTTTCCTCAAGCCGTTCAGGGAGTCTTGTGCCAAATATCCTCTTCCATTCAAGGAAGACGTCCTCCTCCTTTCCTGTAAGGCGCCTTTTCTTACCGGCCTTCCTTTTTTGTTATTGTTACCCGGTTCGGGAACGCCACATGTCTGGGGCATGTCCTTTTCCCTTGGGCCATCCGGCCTGATCCCTGGCCTTTGTGCTTTAAACCAGACGGAATAGTCCTTGTTTATTCCAAGAAAGAGCCTGCCGTTTCTCTTCTCTAGATGAATGAGGCCCCTCGTCTTCAGCCTCCAGACGGTTTCATGCACGTGATCGAACCTTATTCCTGTCATCTTCTCTATCCTTCTTACCGGTATAAAATCCGCCTTCTTGTTAATACCATAGGGCAGACGGACGATGGCCAGCCACACCAAAGCCTCGCGCTTTGTAAGCCTTCTGCCTGCCTTGAGGAAGGCGTCCAGGAGCTCGTTTGCAATGCGGGTAAATACATGTTCGCACTGTGGGCTTGCCACTTGCTTTCACAGCAAAAAAGGGGATCAGACCATCTCCACTTCCAGTTCAGTGGGGTGAAAGTCAGCCTTGACCTATCTTTGTTGGAGCCTTACCAGCTCAAACAGGTTTTCTCTTCCCTTTTGGTCGTTTATGGCAAAGGTCAGCACTACCTGGGCCTCTATCTCCTCTGCCTTCCTGGTGTTGGTCACCTTCTTTATCTGAAAAATTTGATCCATTTCCTTCTCCTTTCTCTTTCCGTAACTCGTCTCTATTAGACGCATAATCTTCAAAAAAATATCCTGGCTCAACCTGCAAGGCCTCTGCCAGACCTGCCAGGGATGATGCCCTTGCCTGGTGGACCCCAGCCTCTATCCTTCTAAAGGACACCTCTGAAATAGAAGCCTTTTTGGCAAGGGCCCTCTTTGAAAGGCCAAGGTCAAGTCTTCTTTCAGCTATCTTTTCATTTGCAAATCTCCAGGCTATCTCCAGCACTCCGACATGAACTCTTAAAACTCTCTATAACAAATAAGACGCAAAAAAGCAAACAAAAGGTTGCATTTTGTTCCCCTCAAATGTAAACTCGAAAGAAAAGGTCGCACCTGAAGGAAAAAATCCAAATGCCAACCTATTGGGAAATGATAAAAGAGGCCAGGAGCCAGCTCAAACTCAGCAGGAGACAAGTTGCAGAAAAGGCAGGGATCTCTGAGGCCCACCTGCGCTTTGTGGAAAAGGGAGAACGCCCCATGTCACCAAAGACCTTACAGAAGGTGGCCAGGGTGCTAAAAATGGACGAGACCAGGGTCATAGACGCGTGGCTCCAGGAAAACGTCAAGGGCATGAGCCTTGCGCCAAGAGACCTCCAGAAGGTTCCCATCATCTCCTGGGTAAATGCCGGTGATTTTGCCATGGCAGACGATCCCAGGCAGCTTGCAGACTATGACGAATGGGTCTGGATCCAGACCAGGGGGCCAAATGTCTTTGCCCTGCGAGTAGAAGGCGATTCCATGGAGCCTGAGTTCAGGGAGGGGGAGATCATCATAGTAAACCCGCACATAGCCTGGGAGGTGGGAAACTATGTCATTGTCAAGAACTCAGATGGCGAGGCCACTTTCAAGCAGATCAAGAAAAAGGGGGACAAGTGGGTGCTCCATCCGCTCAATCCCAAATATGAGGACATAGAGGTGGACAACCGCCAGCTCTATGTAGTTGGGGTGGTAGTGGAGAAGATTAAGAGGTATTGAGAGGTTAATTTTTAAAGAGATATAGTGGCTGGATATGCTAACAGTGTTTTTTAATTTGAATTTTAAAAGTTATCTTTCGATAATTTCAAAAAATAGAAGGTATCATGGTACGTCTTGAAGATCTCTCAATGGGATCCATCGTAAAAGGCATTTTGCCTGATGGATTTGTTACAGTCGTAGCTGTTCAGTGGATCGGATCTGAGTGCATAGAACTCACCTACAAGGACAGCAAAGGCCGGCTTGGAAACGAGCTGATGTACAGAAATCGCGAATCGGAACTCGAACTCGTCGAAAGCGGACGGCCCTGGAGTTTCGATGGCGATCCTGCCCTCTTCCGCCTGGTCTCAGAGGCACACAGGATCCGCCTGGCCTATCTCTTTGATCCGCTCCTTGCCGTACACACATCCCTGGTGGATCCCCTGCCGCACCAGATAACCGCTGTTTACGAAGACATGCTGCCCAGGCAACCCCTGCGCTTTTTACTCGCGGACGATCCCGGTGCTGGGAAGACCATAATGACAGGACTTTTCATAAAGGAATTGATGGCAAGGGGCGATCTTGTCCGCTGTCTTATAGTCTGCCCTGGAAACCTGGTAGAGCAGTGGCAGGATGAACTTCACCGGCGCTTTCATCTACCCTTTGAGATAATGACCAACGACAACTACGAGGCAGCGCGGACTGGAAACTGGTTCAATGAAAATCCCCTGGCCATCTGCCGACTGGACAAGTTGAGCAGAAATGAAGACGTACAGGAAAAGCTAAAGACCACTGACTGGGACCTGGTAGTTATTGACGAGGCCCACAAAATGAGCGCCTCTTTCTGGGGAGGCGAAATCCGCCGCACAAAACGCTACAAGCTCGGTCAACTTCTCTCCACCCTCACCCGCCACTTCCTGCTTCTCACAGCCACGCCGCACAATGGAAAGGAAGAAGACTTTCAGCTCTTCATGGCCCTGCTGGACGGTGACCGCTTTGAAGGCAGATTTAGAGATGGCGTCCATTCCATAGACGTCTCGGACCTCATGCGCCGTATGGTAAAAGAGGAACTTCTCACATTTGATGGTAAACCCCTATTCCCAGAGCGCCGGGCTTATACAGTGGAATATACCCTGTCAGATGGCGAGGCTGAACTTTACAAAAAGGTCACTGATTACGTCCGGGAGGAGTTCAACAGGGCTGAGCAACTAGAAAACGAGGGCAGGAAGGGCACTGTTGGCTTTGCTCTTACCATCCTGCAACGCAGGCTTGCTTCCTCCCCCGAGGCCATTTATCAGAGCCTGCGCCGCCGTCGCGAACGTCTTGAAAAACGTTTGAGGGAAGAAGAGCTTTTAAAACGCGGGGCTGAAGCCAGTTTGAGCTGGAAAAAGGAGGTGCCTTCCTTCACATCCGAAGATCTAGAAGACCTGGAGGATGCACCTGACAGCGAGGTCGAGGAAACTGAAGAGAAGGTGGTTGACCTGGCCTCGGCAGCACGCACCATTGCCGAGCTCAAAGCAGAGATTGCCATTCTGAAAAGTCTTGAAAAACTCGCTCTGGAAGTAAGACAATCAGGATCAGACAGGAAATGGGATGAGCTTTCAAGCCTTCTCCAGAATCAGGGAGAGATGTTTGATTCCTTTGGCCATCGCAGGAAGCTCATCATTTTTACAGAACACAAAGATACCCTTTTCTACCTGCAGGAACGTATCGGTGCTCTTCTTGGCCGTCCTGATGCAGTGGTCACCATTCATGGAGGCATGGGAAGGGAAGAACGTCGAAAGGCGGAACAGCTTTTTACCCAGGACAAGAAGGTTGAGGTGCTAATCGCAACGGATGCAGCAGGCGAGGGAATCAATCTCCAACGCGCGCATCTCATGGTCAATTACGATCTTCCGTGGAATCCTAATCGGCTGGAGCAGCGCTTTGGGCGAATCCACAGGATCGGCCAGACAGAAGTGTGCCACTGCTGGAACCTTGTTGCCTCTGAGACCAGGGAAGGAGATGTATATCGCAGGCTCCTTGAAAAGCTTGATGAGGAGCGAAGGGCCCTGGGGGGTAAGGTCTTCGACATTCTTGGCAAGCTCACATTCAATGACAAGCCATTGAGACAACTTCTCATCGAGGCTGTTCGCTATGGAGACAGGCCGGAGGTCAGGAAAAAACTAGAGGAGGTAGTGGAATATGCCCTGGATAGGGCAAAGCTCCAAGCCCTCATTGAAGAACACGCTCTTGCCCACGACACCATGGATGCCACTAGGGTCCAGAAGATAAGAGAAGAGATGGAGCGTGCCGAGGCAAGGCGCCTTCAACCCCACTTCATCTCTTCATTTTTCCTTGAGGCCTTCAAACGCCTTGGTGGAAAGGTCTATGAACGTGAGCCAAAGAGGTTTGAGATTACCAGGGTCCCAGCCGTCATCCGTAACCGTGACCGGGTTATCGGCACACGGGACCCAGTGCTGTTGAGATATGAAAGGATCACCTTTGAAAAGGCTCTCATCAACTTACCAGGAAAACCTATGGCAGAATTTATATGCCCTGGCCATCCCCTACTTGATGCAACAATGGACCTGATTTTAGAGCGCCACAGGGACCTTCTGAAACAGGGTGCAGTCCTGATAGATGAAAACGATCCTGGTAATAATCCTCGCATCCTCATCTATCTGGAACACACCATCCAGGATGCACGGGTTGATAGAAACGGCAATCGCCGAGTGGTTTCAAGGGCAATGCAGTTTGTAGAGGTATTACAGGATGGACATGTCTCTTTTGCTGGATATGCACCATATCTTGATTATCGTCCGCCAAAAGAGCAGGAGATGAAAATCATAGACCAGATATTTAGCCAAAACGGCAGACAGCGTTCAGATATTGAGTCACTGGCTCTAAAATATGCTGTTCAACACCTCGTCCCCAAACATCTTCAGGAGGTCAAGACCAGGAAAGAGGAGATGACAAATAAGATCATGGCTGCAGTAAAAGAGCGGCTGACTGCTGAGATTACATATTGGGACCACAGGGCAGAAGAGCTTAAGCTCCAGGAGCAGGCAGGCAAGATCAATGCAAAGATAAACTCAGTAAAGGCCCGCCAGAGGGCGGATGAACTCACAGGCAGGCTTCATAAACGCATGGAGGAGCTGAAACAGGAACGGCAGGTCTCCCCCCTGCCTCCAAATGTTACAGGAGGGGCGCTCATAGTACCCATTGGGCTCATCAGGAAGTATCAGCGTCCAGATGGAGACCATGAAGCCGCTACCTTTGCCAGGGAAACAACAAGAGTAGAACAGGCCGCCATGAAGGCAGTCATGGAAACAGAGAGGCGTCTCGGTTTTGAGCCATTGGATGTATCTGGAGAAAAGTGCGGCTATGATATCGAATCGAAGGATGCTCAAAACCCAGGCACACTGCGATTCATTGAAGTAAAGGGCCGGATCAAGGGGGCCAAAACCGTCACTATCACCAAAAACGAGATCCTAACCGCACTTAACAAGCCAGAGCAGTTCATTCTGGCCATAGTGGAGGTGGATAAAGATGAGACTTCCGTCTGGTATGTGAAGCGGCCCTTTAAGAAGGAACCCGATTTCGGGGTAACCAGTGTGAATTACAGGTTGGAGGATTTGTTAGTCAGAGGGAAACAGCCACTATGATCACGATGATTGAGCAGCTGGAAAAGGTAGTCGATTCTCATGAAGGTGAGCATTGCGAATTCAAGGAAGCGAAAAACAACTATTATTTTGAGACATTAGCGAAATATTGTGCATCTCTGGCCAATGAAGGCGGAGGAGATTTTATTCTTGGGGTAACTGACAAAAGACCGAGGAGAATCGTCGGGACTCAGGCTTTTAATCAACCTGAACGGAAACAGGCAGGGCTGATACAGCTTAAAAAGAGAAGAAGCGCAATATGGCGCAATGCAACTCTGATAACTTATTGAAATGTAAGTAAATAATTTGCGCCGATAAAAATAGCCAAAGGTAATTATGGCGCAATGGCAAGTGATAAAACAGGAACAAGTATATGATACAACGCCGCAAGAAACTGATTGAAGTGGCCTTGCCCTTAAAAAAAATCAATGAGCAGGCAGCCAGGGAAAAATCCATAAGACATGGCCACCCCTCCACCCTGCATCTTTGGTGGGCCAGGCTTCTGTTTAACCACATTATGAGAGAATAACATCATGACGCAATATAAACCAAGCCCATCAACACAACGCTATCGAGCCCATCCTGTTCACACAACGCTCAACCAGTGGCGTGAAAAACTTCCTGCTGAGCGACCGGATAATTTTAAGGATTTGGATCCTGATCCTAAGAATGCCTACGTGCGTCTGCGTTGGGTTCTCCGAGACCTCAAGGCTAGACTCGACAAACTGAACCCGATGTTGGCTCAAACAAAAGTCCTTAACAACATCAATCAACATCTGTCACAACTGCAGAATCCTTGGATCCAATACCTGAGTAATCCAACCGGCCAATGGCAACAGCTCGATAATCACACGGAAGGCCTCATCAATCTTATTCGAACCCTCGCTACGAGCGACGGGGCGCAGGCATTGGAGGAATGCCTTGAAGAACTACGTACTGACATGAACGCCGCCATTGAAGAAGCGCAGAAAGCCATCCTGGATCTGCAGAACACTGCAGATGGAACTGAGAAGAAGTTCCAGAAAACAAATGAGCAACTCAAAGGGTTAGCGGCGGAGATTACCTCGCAAAAAGCTCGCCTTGATCAAATGCTGATCCAGCATAACGAAGCCTTTACAAAAGCGCAGCAGGAGCGGGCAACGCAGTTTACAAACACTGAACAAGAGCGCATAACCAAATTCGGAGAAGCACAGGAACAAAGAAAAAGTAAGTTTGATGCGATGGTCAATGAATTTGAGAAAACCAAGAAAGAAGTAATTAAAAAGCATCAGGCAGAACTGGCCAGCATCGAATCGGATGGAAAGAAAAAATCAGATGAACTGCTGACTTTGATCAACGGACAACTCGACAAGGCCGTTGAGATTGTTGGCACCATCGTCAAAACAACCATGAGCGGGAATTATCAGATTATTGCCAACAGAGAGTACAAGAATGCTTGGATCATGCGAGGAATTGCAATTCTGGCATTCCTGGGCATGGGCGGGATGGTCATCTGGGCGGTATCGTCAATGAACCTTGGCCCCAACGGAATAAACTGGAGTACTTTTGCCTTTAGGATATCGCTCGGTACCGCCTTCCTCATTCCTGGAATTTACTGCGCCAAGGAGGCATCGCGGCACTGGAATGCTGAGAAGCACAATCGGCGAATAGCTTTGGAGTTGGCGGCGTTGGACCCGTTCCTTGTCAAGTTGGATGAAGCCAAGCAGAAGGAAATCATCGAGAAGAAGGCCGATGAGTATTTCGGGCAGGGGGTTTCACAAGATAGAGAAGATGACCTCCCGGCATTGAAGAATATTTACTTGCGGGGGGACCAACTGTTCAAGTTCGTCGAGCGCATAGCCAAGATCGTTCATGGAGGTGGGAAGTGATCCCGAGTTACGAAATGCTGCCTTCCCACACCTCAAGGAGGATCACGAGCATAATTACTCGGGACAGGTTCTCCATAATGGAATCGATTGGTACGATTTCGAGAGGGGAGTAGACTCGATGGAGACTTTCAAAGTATGACTTATCGTAAGAAACTCATTGAGGTGGCTCTGCCGCTGGAGGCGATCAATCAAGGAGCAAAACCTGAGACAGAAAACCCTTTTCTTAAAGGACATCCTCGAGCTGTTCATAACTGGTGGGCACGTACTCCATTGTCTGTGGCCAGGGCTATTCTTTTTGCCCAGTTAATTGACGACCCAGGTAATGACCTTCCCCCGAAAGATGCTCGGGCAAAGCGAGAGGAACTTCTTCAATTGGTTGCCCGCATTGCTACTTGGGAGGCAACCACGGACTATGAACTCATTGACAAGGCCCGGAAGTTAATCAGGCAGCAGTTTAACGGCAACATGCCGGAATTCTGGGATATGTTTGGAGGGCGGGCGAGCATTCCTCTGGAAGCGCAACGTTTGGGCCTGAAGGTGACCAGCAGCGACCTGAATCCCGTGGCCGTGACAATTCAACGTGCTTTACTTGAATATCCGCAGAAATTTTCCGGCAAGCCGCCTGTGCATCCTACCGATGATAATCTGCTGACCCAGGGTAATTGGCGAGGCGCTCAGGGATTGGCAGAAGATATCAGGTGGTATGGACGCTGGGTGTGCCAAAAGGCTAAACAACAACTTGCCAATCTCTATCCACATGGGCCAGGTGGTGAGGCTGTGTTTGCCTGGATTTGGGCAAGAACAATTCCCAGTCCAGATCCTTCCACCAAGGGCGCAGCTGTTCCGCTCGTGCGATCTATGAAACTGGCAGGCAAGAAACATCCAGTTTGGGTTCATCTCAAAGTTGATCGAGAAAACAATTCTTACAGCTTTTCTATAGACACTACAGAACCAACTATCAAAACAACTGTATCCGGGAAGAATAAGGGCGCTACCTGCATCCTCAGCGGTGCAAATATCCCATTCGCACACATCCGGGAATCCGCAAGAAACGGGCAAATGGGGATTCGCTTAATGGCGTTTGTTTGCCAGGGAAACCGAGCTCGCCATTATTACGCCCCGACAGAGGAACAGGAGCAGATAGCCTTATCCGCTCAACCGGAATGGAGACCGGACTGTGAGCTACCCAAGAAACACAGGAATTTTCAGCCACCTGTCTATGGGATGGACAATGTGGGTGATCTTTTCACCAACCGTCAGCTTGTGGCCTTTAACACCTTCGCCAGGATCATTAATGAAGACGTGAAAAAGGCGGTTCTTGCTCGTACTGACAATGATGTTGAATATACCGATGCACTGGTTACATATCTGGCCTGTGCGTTATCAAGAATGGCTGACTACCATTGCAATTTATGCACATGGAATCCCACGAATGAAAATGTAAGCCATCTGTTTCAACGACAGGCCATTCCAATGGCATGGGATTTCTGCGAAGCGAATCCCATCGAGGGGAAATTGAGTTATGAAGTGGCAACCGAGTGGGTCGCATCATCTTTGACCAACTTGCCAGAGAATCGGATTCCAGCACGAGTTCGACAACTGGATGCCTGCCGGGCAGAACTGGACTTCGAACAAGGGGCGGTTATTTCAACCGATCCCCCTTACTATGACAATATCAGTTATGCGGAGCTGGGCGACTTCTTCTACTGTTGGTTACGTAAAGTGTTGCGGAGTGTTGATCCGCAAACATTTGCAACGCTTAATACACCCAAAGCTCCGGAATTGATCGCCTCTCCGACACGCCACGGATCTGTGGAAAAAGCTGAGGAGCACTTTCGCAGTGGCTTTCAAGCGGTATTTAGGAACCTGTTGGCTGTCAGTCGAGATGATGTTCCCTGCACGATTTATTATGCGTTCAAACAGGAAGAAACGGACAAATCTACCGATAACCGCGCATCCACCGGTTGGGAGACAATGTTGACAGGCCTGATTGAAGCAGGATTTCAAATTACTGGCACTTGGCCTGTGCGAACGACCAAAAAGGCAAGATCTGTTGCAAAAGACGCCAATGCATTGGCATCTGCCATTGTATTGGTGACGCGGAAACGTCGAGTCGATGCTTCCTTGGCCACCCGTAAGGAATTCATTGCTGCCCTCCGGCGGGAACTGCCACAGGCCGTGGCAGGGCTTACGCAGAGT
Source organism: Dissulfuribacter thermophilus (assembly GCF_001687335.1). NCBI lineage: Bacteria > Pseudomonadati > Thermodesulfobacteriota > Dissulfuribacteria > Dissulfuribacterales > Dissulfuribacteraceae > Dissulfuribacter > Dissulfuribacter thermophilus. The sequence goes on from NZ_MAGO01000009.1 coordinate 78,266, forward strand.
AATATCGCGCCAGTTGATTTGGCACAGGCATCCATTGGACCTGGTATCAGCGTATTTTCAAGATATGCCCACGTTCTTGAAGCTGATGGGTCGTATATGACGGTTCGTGCAGCTTTGGAGCTTATCAACCGAGTGCTGGATGAAGTCTTTGCTGAACAGGAAGGCGAATTTGATGCTGATACTCGCTGGGCATTGGCTTGGTTTGAACAGTACGGGATGGATGAAGGAGAGTTTGGCGAGGCAGAAACTCTTTCACGCGCAAAGAATACGGCAGTTAACGGTCTTGTTGATGCGGGGCTTATCACTGCACGTTCAGGCAAGGTCAGATTGATTCCCCGCGATCAAATGCCAAAAGACTGGGACCCTGCAACAGAAAGCCGTCTGACTGTATGGGAAGCCACGCAGCACCTAATTCGGGCGTTGGATCAAGACGGTGAAAGCGGTGCCGCAAGACTTCTGAGAAAGTTGGGCGGTCTTGGTGAAACGGCCAGAGATCTGGCCTATCGTCTGTTCAGCATCTGCGAGCGTAAGGGGTGGTCCGGCGAGGCACTGGCGTACAACAGCCTAGTCATCGCCTGGCCGGAGATAAGCAGACTTGCCATGAGTCAGGAAGTCGGAAAAGAAAGGCTAAGGAATAAGGAGCTTTTTTAAATGCCGCCTGTTTATTACCATGATAACAAATTCCCTCCCAAGAGGCTCGACTGGGAGCGGCTGATCCCATCCATCGGGCCTGCAAATGCCGCGGTTGCCAGATACGACGGGCTCTTGTCCGCCATTCCCAATGCCGCAGTGCTCCTCAGCCCTTTGACTACCCAGGAAGCAGTCCTTTCGTCCAAGATCGAGGGGACCCAGGCCACAATGGGAGAGGTGCTGGAGTATGAGGCAGAGGGTGACTCCCACAGGTTCTCTTCAGAGCGCAAGGCGGATATACAGGAGATCCTGAACTACCGAGCTGCCATGCGTATGGCAGAGGAGATGTTGAAAGAGCTTCCCCTGTGCCAGCGGGTAATAAAGCATTGTCACGAGGTCTTGATGACAGGGGTCAGGGGAAGAAACAAGGCTCCCGGCCAGTACCGGAAGGTCCCAAACTGGATAGGTCCAAAGGGCTGTTCACAAGATGAGGCCTATTTCGTCCCTGTTCAACCAGAGAATGTGCCAGATGCCATGAGCAGGTGGGAGAGGTATCTCCACTCGACGGCCCCTGACCGGCTGGTGCAGCTTGCCATACTTCATGCGGAATTTGAGGCCATCCATCCATTTCTTGATGGCAACGGCCGCTTGGGGCGGATGTTCATTCCGCTTTTCATGTATTACACCAAGATCATCAACAGCCCAATGTTTTATATCAGCGCCTATCTGGAAGCACACCGTGATGAATACTATGAAAGGTTAAGGCGCATCTCAAGCCATGATGAATGGACCGAGTGGTGTGCCTTTTTCCTGGAGGCCATTCGGCAGCAGGCCAATGAGAATCAGCAAAAGGCCAGGCAGATCCTTGATCTCTATGACGAGATGAAGGACAGGTTTGTTGAGCTGACCCATTCTCAGTATGCCATCACCGCACTGGACTGGATATTCCAGCAGCCGATTTTCAAGAGTTCCGATTTCGTGCGGTCGGCAAATATACCAGAGCCTACTGCCAAGAGAATTCTAAAGGTGTTGAAACAAGAGAAGATAATAAATATCCTGGCCCCAGGCAGAGGCCGCAGGGCCGCTATACTTGCTTTAACAAAACTATTGAACATTGTGGAAGGATACGATGCATTTTGACTCTAATAGAATAGCAACAAAATCATTTGTGGATCATATTTTTTATTTTACGATCCACAAAATGAGTAGCGGTCATTTCATGAGCTGCTAATCAAACCATTTGAAGGATGCATTAAGGATTCTTTAATAAAACTGTAGGGGAATGAAACCATGGCCAAGACCAACCATGCCAGAGTAGGAGATGCACTGGAGCTTTTGAGAAAGGGGCTGATGCCCTTTGTTGAAAGGGAATTCCGGGCCAAATATGGAGAGAGGTGGGAACAAGAGGCGGCCGGATTCTTGAATATCGAATCTGGGAACATCAACTGGGACATTGCAGCCATTTTCAAGCTCATGTGGAATGCCTGGAATGTGGTCTTCAGGGATGTACTCGGCCGCTCTGAGCGTTCTCTGGTCAGCGAACTGAGGGATGTACGGAACAGGTGGGCGCACCAGGAGGCCTTTTCGAGCGACGATGCCTACAGGGCACTTGATAGCATGGGAAGGCTCCTTTCTGCAGTGTCTGCCCCGGAAGCCAGGGAGATCGAGGGCCAGAAGATGGCCCTTTTACGGGTGCGTTTTGACGAGCAGCGCCGAAATGAGATGCGGAAGATTGCTGTTCAGGCCACAGACGGAAAGCCGAAAGGAGGGCTCAAACCCTGGCGCGAGATCGTAACTCCGCATCCAGACGTTGCAAGCGGAAAATACCAGCAGGCAGAGTTCGCAGCAGATCTCTGGCAGGTCTACCTGGGAGAAGCTTCATCTGAATATCAACATCCATCAGAGTTTTTCCGCAGGACCTTTATTACAGAGGGTCTTGGGCAACTACTCCTGAACGCGGTGTGCCGTCTTACCGGAAAGGGTGGAGATCCAGTGGTGGAGCTTCAGACCAATTTTGGAGGCGGCAAGACTCACAGTATGCTGGCCCTGTATCACCTCTTTTCCGGAACACCTGTAGCAGAACTCCCAGGAGTTGAAGAGCTCATCAGAGAGACCGAATGCAAGATACCGGCAACTACTGTCAGAAGGGCGGTTCTCGTAGGCACCAAAATTTCACCTGGAAATCCTAGTAAGAAGGAGGACGGAACAGTTGTCCGGACTCTGTGGGGTGAGATCGCCTGGCAGCTTGGCGGCAAAGAGGGCTATGAGATGGTGCGGCTGGATGATGAAAAGGCCACTAATCCAGGAGACAAGCTCAAAGACCTTTTCAACCGTTATGCACCGTGCCTCATCCTCATTGACGAATGGGTGGCCTTTGCCCGTCAGCTTCATGCCGGAAGCGATCTACCTGCAGGCTCATTTGACACCCAGTTCACATTTGCCCAGGCCCTTAGTGAAGCGGCAAAGGCGGCCAATGATACCTTTCTTGTGGTTAGCATACCTGCCTCTGACAATGAAATTGGAGGAGAATGGGGCGCAAGGGCACTGGAGCGGCTCAAAAACGCCATAGGCAGGGTGGAGTCAAGCTGGAGGCCAGCAAGCCCGGATGAGGGATTTGAGATAGTAAGGCGGCGGCTTTTTGAGCCAATTACCCATAAGCAGGCCTTTGTGGCCCGTGATGCAGTCGCCAGGGCCTTTGTTGAAATGTATGGGAGCCAGCACAATGAATTTCCCTCTGAATGCCGGGAAGCAGAATATGAACGGCGTATCAAAATGGCCTATCCTATACATCCTGAACTCTTTGACAGGCTTTACAATGACTGGTCAACCCTTGATAAGTTCCAACGCACCAGAGGTGTGCTGCGTCTAATGGCATCAGTTATTCACTCCCTTTGGGAGAGACAGGATTCAAACCTATTGATAATGCCCGCCACGGTACCAATCGATGACCCGGCAGTGCAGTTTGAGCTTACCCGATATCTTGATGACCACTGGAATCCGGTTATTGCCAAAGATGTGGACGGAGAGCATTCCCTGCCCCTTGCCATTGACAGGGAGGTTCCCAATCTTGGCCGGTATTCTGCCTGTCGCAGGGTGGCAAGGACCATCTATATCGGCTCAGCCCCTCTCCAGCGGGTGGCCAACAAGGGAATCGACGACAAACAGATAAAGCTAGGATGCCTGCAGCCGGGAGAGACGGTGGCAACCTTTGGGGACGCCCTGAGGAGGCTGACAGACAGGGCCACCTATCTCTATGTTGATGGAAATAGATATTGGTATTCCACGCAGCCTACAGTTACAAGACTGGCCGAAGACAGGGCGGGTCAGCTCAATGAGCATGAGGTTATAGATGAGATTACGGCTCGACTCAGGAAAGAGGCTAGGAGCCGAGGAGATTTCCATAGGGTCCATAGCTGTTCGCCAGGCAGTGATATTCCGGATGAGAAGGAGGCCCGCCTGGTGATCCTGGGGCCAGAATTCCCCCACAGCAAAGGAAACCATGACAGCCCGGCAAGGAAGGAGGCGGCCCAGATCCTGGAAAAGCGTGGCAGCAGCCCAAGGAATTACAAGAACAGCCTTGTCTTTCTGGCAGCAGACGCTACAAGATTGCAGGAACAAAGTGGCGCTGTCCGGAAATATCTTGCCTGGAAATCCATTTTTGATGAGCGGGAACAGCTCAATCTCGATCCCTTTCAGACAAAACAGGCTGAGACAAAGCTGAAGAGTGCAGATGAGACCGTAAGGGCCAGGATTCCGGAGACCTGGATCTGGCTGTTGGTGCCGGATCAGCCTGAACTTCATGGAGATATGGAGTGGGTGGAAATAAGGCTGCAGGGCTCGGGGAGTCTTGCTGTGAGGGCCAGCAAGAAACTAAAGAATGAGGAACTGCTCCTTACCCAGATGGGCGGGATCCGGCTGCGCATGGAACTTGACCGGGTACCCCTGTGGAACGGCGACGATGTGGCTATAAAAAAGCTGGTAGAATATTTCGCAACCTATAACTATCTTCCGAGGCTTCGCGATAGGGAAGTGCTGCTTGCCGCCATTCGAGAGGGCGTTTCTCTTCTAACCTGGGGAACAGATACATTTGCCTATGCCCAGGGGAAAGATGAGACCACAGGACGCTATCTTGGCCTGGTTGCTGGACGGGCGAACGTGAATATCCAGGCCGAGTCGGGAAATCTCATCGTAAAGCCGGATGTAGCAATTAAGCAGATCGAAAAAGAAAAGGCTGAAAGGGAGGCTGAAAGAAAGGAAAAAAGATATCCCCTTTTTGAAGAGGAATCAAAAAAAGATCCAACGATATCGGAAAATCGGGAAGAAATCCTGTATGAAGAACGGCCCAAAAAACCTGTTTATCGAAGGTTTTATGGTTCGGTTAAGTTGGATCCCCTGCGTGTGGGCCGGGATGCCGCACAGATTGCTGATGAGGTCATTCAGCATCTCACTAAGCTCATGGGAGCAGATGTCCAGGTAACTTTAGAAATTCAGGCCAATATTCCAGATGGCATCAGTGAAGAAACTATGCTCTCTCTAAGAGAAAACTGCCATACGCTCAAATTCGATAGCTTCGATTTTGAAGAGGAGTAATCAGAGAAGGGCCAAAAAAGTAAATGTGTGGCCGCTTCGCCTTCACAGCCTCGAAAAGGCAGCTCCTGGAACACTTCTCCCCTTCCTTTAGCCCCAGAGATTCCGCTCTGTTACAACATCGCCTCAGGAACCGATATTACGGCCATAAGGCAGCTTCCAGGGCATCCGCGCCAGCTTGCCCTTGTCCGCTGGGAGCTTTATCCCATCATAGCCAAAGGACAAAAAGGCAGGTTACCGTATGATAAACGCTCGTGCCGAGTCTGTTACCACAAAGCCTGCCTTCAAAAATGCCTTTCGGTATCGAAGGTGTCTAATACCTGCAAATGGATTTTATGAGTGGCAAAAAAGAGACGGCAGAAAACAGCCCTGGTCCATCACTTTAAAAGGGAAAAGGGGACAGGCTAATTATGTTCTGTTGAAATTTCCAGCATTGTTTTTTTGAATGCACCGCAATTATTGGAAAAAAGCAATTTTTAGTGATAGCCTTCACAATTTCTTATAGTTATGCTAAGGTTTTGCTATCAAGGAGGTTTGTATGACAAAGGAGGAACAGGCAAAATTTACCAGCCCTAAGATTGCTAAAGAACTAAGAAAAAAGTTTGCCAATCAGGCCGAAGTTATTCCTATAAATTTGAAATATAAAAGAAATATAGGGCGATTTATCAGGAAAATTGAACGAGCTCACAAGAAGGCAGAAAAAAGCACCCTCTTCTTCTCTTAAAAGGGCGTTTTTGTTGTAATGTCCAGTCATAGAAATATTTCAGTTGATCAAATTGAAATTCATCCAGCTATTTCGCCATCTTCCAGCTTTGATTTTGTAGAATCCTATTTTAAGGGCATAGACTCTACAAGGTGTTGTTTTTCTCTTGCAAGATCCCTTGGGATGCAGACAATCACATTAGAAAAACTTCCCGCCCATGGGCTAATTTTAGAAGAAAATAATGAACTGAAAGAATATTTTCCTGATTATGAATTTAAAGAAGCAATCAGGCTTTGTTTCTGGAAACCGCGGTTTCAAAATCAGGATGGACTACAAAAGGTAACTAGCCGAAATCTCATAGGTTATGCCATATTAAAGCATGACGTGGTATCGTCAAAAAAATTTGATCGGTGGCATATCTTTGAAGCTGTTTTCAAAAAATATCCGCATCCTCATAATTATGTTGCTAGACCCAAAACCTTCCAACTTGCTTGTGGGAACAGACGTTTTTCAATAAAAGGAATCCTATATTGTCAGCAGAATTCATTAAACAAGGCCTGTGCCCAAGTTGCCATTAGAAGTCTTTTGGCTAATCATCTTTCTCATGGTGATATTTCTTATAAAAAAATAAACGAACTGGCGGGTGTCACTCCAGATAGCGGTCGAGAGCCTGGAAAAGGTTTGGCCGTGATAGATATCAGAAAAGAAGAAAAGGGGACAGGCGCATTATATTCCACGTTGCATAAAGAAGATGTTAGCGCTTAAATGTAATTCGATGTAACAAAAGCACTAAGGGGCCTAAAAATGGAATTAAAAGAAAAAATAAAAAAGGAGATCGATTTGATACCCGAGGAGTATTTACCTCAACTTGAGCAATATCTTAAAATAATAAAAAGCGGCAAGCGAAGGAACCTGCGTATCAAGACTGTACATTTAAAAGGAAAATATGACAATGCGAATATAAGAAAATTGGCATATGAATAATTATGGATAATTCAATACTAGTTGATACAAATGTGCTGATTTATGCTGTGGATGCCGACTCTCAATTTAATAATCAGGCAGTCAAGTTCTTGTCTGATTCAGCATTGAAGCTTTTTACGACTTCCAAAAATATTTCCGAGTTTTTGGTTGTATTAACCAGGAACGCGGAAATAGAGCTATCTTCCAGTGAATGTTTAGATATCCTTAGCAGCTTACTAAGTGATATTGAAATCCTGTATCCTACTCCTATATCAATGGATGTCTTTCAGAAATTAGTTCGCAAATATAATCCTCGTGGTTTATGGATTCATGATGTGGAAATAGCCAGTATTGGTATGGCACATGGTATATCAGTGATCGCTACTAACAATATCGCTGATTTTAAACGTATTGCAGAATTGGAAGTTATAGAAATATAGATAGATATTGCGCTAATAATTGGGTGCAGTTGACCGCTATTCCACTGGCGCTCCTTGGCGGCAACTGACCCTCGACGATATGTATGTGACCTTGTGCCCTGAGCTGGATATTGCGTCTCAAGGTTCGACCATGGAAGAAGCGAAAAAGAATTTGAAAGAAAAGGTGTAACTGAAGATGGCCTCTTTTGACAAAAAGCTTGCACTGTTTCACTGGCTGCTCTGCCAGTTTGGGGCAGAAGAATTTGTTCAGCTTAAAAAAATCCTGTCAAATGATGACCTCATCGGCTTTGACGAGGAAAATTCCACACTTTTTTCCCATGAGCTTTCAGAACACCTTAAGGCCAGCCAAAGCCCCATTAGCAAAGAGATGCTCTCTTCCTATGATGCCAACATCGTAAGGCACTGGAAAAAGATCACCAAGAAAAGAAACAGCTCTGGCCATGTGCTCTATCCTCTCTATTTTCAGTACCTTTCAATGCTGTTTACAGAATATTATCTGGACAGGTACTTTGCTGGAAAGGAAGGCCTTTGTGATGAACTCAATCAATTTTTGGAAGAGGAGTTCAATAAAAGGCTTCCAAAGGCCGAGGCCATTTTACCCTTTGCTGAAAGGGATCTTAACAAGCTTGCCGTCTGGATAGCCACAGGCGGCGGTAAGACCCTTATAATGCACGTAAACATCCTACAATTTCAGCACTATCTCAAAAAGGCCCATAAGCGGCTCCCTTTTTGAAAAGTCTGCCGGCCCTCTTTTCACAAGTGATACGCATAGCTCCTGTCCCTTTAAACAAGGGAGAATATGAGTTTGTTTCGGATCTCAGGGAATTTTACAGTTCAATGCCTGATATTTTGAAAGATTGCGAGCTTGATCTCCTCAGAAATATGTCCAAAAAAGGCATAGGCTTCTTTGTGGGAAGCAATTTCTATCCAGATTTTATCATGTGGATAAAAAAGGGCCAGAGACAGCACGTGGTCTTCATTGATTCCAAAGGACTAAGACAGGTTCACGGCTTTAAGGATCAAAGATACGCTTTTCAAAAAAAGAACAAGGAGCTTGAAAAACGCCTTGGCGATCCTGACGTAAAACTTGAGGCATTTATCATTTCAAATACGTCCAAGAGGGATGTTTCCTGGTGGTCTCAAGGAGAAAAAGCCAGCAGAGATTTTGCTCATCACCATATTCTTTTTAGAAAAGATGATCATTCAAGATATTTATTGCAGTTTTTTGAGGAGGTCTTGGCCTGAATGAAACGCAATATTGACCTTATTCGGGAACTGTTGCACCGCGTCGAGGCCGGTGAAATAAAGGGGACAGATAATTTTAACATACCCGGGTACCAGGACGATGAAATCAAGTACCACCTTGTTTTATTGGCTGAAGCAGGACTTATAAAGGCAACTTTTTTGGAAAGTGATCAGGCAGGTGTAGAAGCTGTTATTGTTCATCGCCTCACATGGGACGGGCATGAATTCCTTGATGCTGCTCGAAACGCCTTCTCTGGGCAGCCTCAGGCGTCCAGCCTTCGGAAGCCCATCCGCATCTTTCCCACCTGAGCTTGCCAGTTTGGGAGTCTTGGAATACCACCCAGAAACATCTGTCTGGTCTTTCCCGCCATTTTTTGACCTTGTTTTCTGAGTAATAGACCCCAGTATATTTTTTGATTTTTTTTTACTTGGAAGCCACTTTCAGACCCTTTCAATGGAATCCGTTGGTCTCAAAAGAAAATCCAGGGCTAAATCAGGGCTAAACATCTTTCGGGATTTTCTTGCACCTTTAGTACTTTTCTATCATGTAAATAATATAGATAACTTACTGTAGTCAAAGACTTTTTTACCCATATTTCAACACCTGTCAATTCCTGCCTTTTCCTCAAAAAACGGACTTCTAATCCGTAGGTTCTGAGTTCGAATCCCTGTGGGCGGGCCAATGATTTCAGGTACTTATGAGCTTTCGTAGGTGTCTTTTTTAAAAGAAGAGAGCAACGACTGATTTCTCTCGACCATATCCACCTCCTTTTTCTAGAAAATCTGTCTGCCTATGACTTGTTTCTTTTAGAAAATCCTGTTAATGGTGCATCTATGAGTGAGGATTATCTTTTTGTTTACGGGACACTAAAGAAGGGCTTTGTGAATCACTCATATCTTAGGGGTGCCAAATTTGTTGGTAAGGCATATACCAAATCAAAATATGCACTCTATGTGGGGGAGTACCCATTCGTTGTCAAGAATCAGCCTCTTTCCAACATTTTTGGTGAATTATATGAAATTAATGAAGCGATCCTATCTCACGTGGATGAGCTAGAGGAACATCCTGACTTATACTGTAGGGAAAAGGTCCCTGTTATAATTGAAGAGAAAGAGGAAGAGGTCTTGGCTTGGATATACTTTTTCCCAAGACCCAGGGGAAGGCTTGTAAGGGATGGGGTCTTCAAGTAGATCGTGATGCCACCATAGGGCATTGTTGCCCTAGGTGGATCTCTTAGTTTTCATACTCCCATGGAAATTTTATATTATATTTTTTTATCTTATAACCAATTTGCCTTTGCGTAAGCCCCAGTTCTCTGGCAGCCCTTGCCTGTATCCAACCATTTCTAGCGAGGGCAGATATTATTTCCCGCCTTTCCAGTTCCTTTAGGGTTGTAGCTTGTGTTACGGTCTCTTCGTTATGCCCTTCATTTCTGGTTGGCGGTCTGTGGTTGGAGCAGGCTACTTTTTCATCGACATTTATGTACATAGGTAAGTTCTGAGGCAGGATCCGCGAAGTTTCAGACATTATTACGAGCTGTTCAATTAGATTTTCCAGTTCTCTCACATTACCAGGCCAGTTGTATTTTAGGAGGATGTCAAGGGCTTCCTTTGATATAGTGACATGTCTTTTGTGCCTCTTGTTACTTTCCCTCAAGAAATGGTCTATTAGGGGGGGGATATCCGATTTTCGTGACCGCAAGGGCGGTATTGGAATTGGTACTACATTTAGCCTATAGTACAAATCTTCTCGGAATCTTCCCTTTGAAACCTCATCGTGGAGGTCTCTGTTGGTTGCAGCAATCAGCCTCACGTCCACGGATATGGTCTTGGTGCCCCCAAGCCTCTCGAATTCCCTTTCCTGGATTACTCGCAAGAGCTTGGCCTGGATAGAGATTGGCATCTCTCCTATTTCGTCCAGAAACAGTGTGCCTCCGTGGGCAAGTTCAAAGCGCCCCATTCTCTTGGAGCTGGCCCCTGTAAAGGCGCCCTTTTCATGGCCAAAGAGCTCACTTTCTAGGAGATTTTCTGGTAGCGCAGCACAATTCACCTTGATGAATGGGCCATTTGCCCTGTCGCTAGCTTGATGAATCGCCCTTGCTATTAATTCCTTACCAGTCCCTGATTCTCCTAATATGAGCACTGTGGCAGTGCTTGGTGCGACTCTCTTTATTATCTTAAAGATGTCTCTAAGGGCCTTAGAGTTCCCCACTATATTGGGAAAACTGTATTTGCTCTGGAGTTCAGCCTTTAGATCCAGATTCTCTTCAACGAGTTTGGCGTGTTTGAGTTTGATGGCATTATTTAGGAGTAGAAATTGTCCGATTAGGGTGGCAACTACAGATAGAAAACTGATGTCTTCCTCAAACGAGATATTGGGCCCAAAGAGCCTATCCACGGTCAATACCCCAACGGCCTCATTGTTTAATACGATAGGGACACCTATAAACGAAATAGTGCCTTTTTTGAGATTTTTTCTAGCCCCAGTCTTGTTCAGAAATAGTGGTTCGCTATTTACGTCTTTAACTACGAAAGGGGTGGCAGTCCTAAATACCTTTCCGCACACCCCTTCGGAAATCTTATAAATTCCCCTTTTTTCCTGTTCTGGGGTCAGTCCATACGATGCCCTTATCTTAAGGGTAGTCCCAGATTCATCTAACAATAGGAGGGTTGCCCTCTCCATTTTTAGTCTCTTGTTTAGGATGTACAACACCTTGTTAAGGGCTTTGTCCAGATCTAGAGCTGAACCTATGAGCTTAGCTATCTCGTAAAGTGTCTCGAGTTCCAGCCCTTTTATATTAAGGTCATTTGTTTTAATGAAAGTCATACGACTCCGGGTCCCTTTTTGAATGATATTGGTCCTCATGGCTACTCCTTTTCTCCTTCAAAGCTATTAAAGCAAAAACTGTTCCAGGAGGTAAGATTAATTATTTCAGCATGTTATGCTTAAGAGGTTAGTGGTTCTCTCAATTGCATAACAATTTTGTGGATCATTTTAGTTGAAAAATTACAAAATTGTTAACTAATTCCGTTCTGGGACATTCCTTACAGAATTGTTACAGATATTTCAAAAATGAATCTTTTATTTCATAAACGAGTATCCTGCCTTGATGGATTTTTTTGTGATCTTAGTTTGTGTTTTTTATGAAAAAACAATGAAATCAATATATTAACATTCCATGATAGAGTTTGTTCCCTCCTTTGGCATCGGTCTTGCTCTGTAAGAAGGCAAAACCAAAAAAAACCGGAGGAGTGATGCTATGAGAAAAATTGCTATTTACGGAAAAGGCGGAATTGGAAAGTCAACCACCACCCAGAATACAGTGGCTGGCCTTGCCGAGATGGGCAAGCGCGTGATGATCGTTGGTTGCGACCCAAAGGCAGATGCTACAAGGCTCATGCTGGGCGGCATGGCTCAAAAGACAGTGCTGGATACCATGAGAGAAGAGGGTGAGGACGTTGAACTCGATGACGTCATGAAAGAGGGATTCAAGGGCGTGAGATGTGTGGAGTCTGGTGGGCCTGAACCAGGCGTTGGTTGCGCTGGAAGGGGTATCATTACATCCATCAGTCTCCTTGAACAACTAGGAGCATATGATGATGAGCATGAACTCGATTACGTCTTTTACGATGTCCTTGGAGACGTTGTCTGTGGTGGGTTCGCCATGCCAATTCGTGAAGGTAAGGCAGAGGAGATCTATATCGTTCTATCTGGCGAGATGATGGCGATGTATGCCGCCAACAACATTAGTAAGGGCATCAGGAAGTATGCAGAGTCTGGGAAGGTGAGGCTTGGCGGTCTCATCTGTAACAGCAGGAAGGTCGACAGGGAGGAAGAGCTCATCCGGGCCTTTGCAGAAAGGCTTGGGACACAGATGCTCTATTTTGTCCCCAGAGACAATATAGTCCAAAAGGCTGAGATCCACAGAAAGACTGTCATAGACTATTCCCCTGATCATCCACAGGCAGACCATTATAGAAACCTGGCAAAGGCCATCGAGGACAATGACATGTTCGTCATCCCGAAACCAATGACTCAGGACGAACTCGAATCTCTTCTCATGGAATACGGTCTATACGACTAAAAAAGGAGGAAATGAAAAATGATGACAATGATAAGGGCCATAGTGAGGCCTGAAAAATCCGACGCGGTGATGAGTGCCCTTCTCGACGCAGGATATCCAGCAGTCACAAAGATTGAGGTCTATGGAAGGGGAAAGCAGAGGGGAATCAAGGTAGGGGATGTCTACTATGACGAACTTCCCAAGGTAATGCTCTTTACAGTTGTCCCTGAAGAAGAAAAGGACCTCGTGGTCAAGGCCATAATGGAGAGTGCAAAGACAGGAGAAAAGGGCGCCTTTGGTGACGGCAAGATCTTCGTCTCCCCAGTTGAAGAGATCTACACCATCAGTTCAGGGACAAAGGAGGCGTGATAATGAAGGAAGTGGTTGCCGTCATAAGGATAAACAAGATGAACCAGACCAAAGAGGCCCTTGTCCAGGCTGGATTCCCCGCATTTACAGCGACAAAGGTGATGGGAAGGGGGAAAAAGGCACTGGACCAGAAGTTGGTCGCCGCCATCGAGGAAAACCCTGAAGACAGTCTGGATGCCCTCTCCCTGGTGGCTCAGGGACCGAGGCTAATGCCAAAACGAATGGTGAAGTTGGTGGTACCTGATAGTGCTGTGAGTGAGGTGGTTGAGACAATAATCAAGGTGAACCAGACTAATAGCCCGGGAGATGGGAAGATATTCGTCTTACCTATTTCAGACGTAGTAAGGGTTAGAACTGGCGAGACCGGAGAACAGGCAATTGATGAGATGATGAGTGCCTGAAATCTAGCAGGAGGATGAGCGATATGACTGCTGTAATAGAAGAAAAGAGGCGAGACATAGATTTCGATATAGAAGACGTCGTTGAAAATATTATAAGGGTCTATCCAACAAAGGTGGCCAAAAAGAGGAGAAAACACATTGTTGTACGAGACCCTTCAGAACCTCAGGAAATAGAGGCCAATGTCCGTACGGTGCCAGGAATAATTACCCAGCGCGGTTGCTGTTTTGCCGGGTGTAAGGGAGTTGTCATAGGCCCAATAGTGGACATGATTCACATAGTCCATGGGCCGATTGGCTGCTCTTACTATTCCTGGATGACCCGCAGAAACCAGGGGGTTCCAAGGGAAGACGGGCACTATTACCTGGAATATTGTTTCTCCACAGACATGCAGGAGGACAATATCATCTTCGGAGGTGAGAAAAAGTTAAGGGCCGCAATACGAGAGGCCTATGAAATCTTTAAACCCAAGGCCATAAGCATTCACGCAACGTGCCCTGTAGGCCTTATTGGCGATGACATTCATACCGTTGCCAAGGAAATGAGTAAAGAGCTTGGCATCGATATAGTTGCCTTCAGTTGTGAAGGATATCGTGGTGTTAGCCAGTCTGCAGGCCATCATATAGCAAATAATGGCCTTTTTGAACACATTGTTGGAAAAGATGACATAGAGCTGGACGGTTACACAGTAAACTGTCTGGGAGAATACAACATTGGTGGAGATGCGTGGGAGATTGAACGCATCCTTGATCGCTGTGGTATCAAGGTGGCCTCTACCTTTAGCGGTAACGGTTCCTACACTGAATACAGGCGTGCTCACATGGCAAACGTCAACCTCGTTCAGTGTCACCGTTCAATAAATTACATGGCAGAGATGATGGAGACTAAGTTCGGTATTCCATGGATTAAGGTGAATTTCATTGGCGTAAAGGCCACTTCAAAATCTCTTAGAAAGCTTGCAGCCTTCTTTGAGGACGATGCCCTTACAGAGCAGATTGAAAAGGTTATTGAAGAAGAAGAAAGAGCGGCTGAAGAGGCCATAGCTCCTTACAGGGAAAGGCTTGAGGGCAAGACCGCTTTCCTCTTTGTAGGAGGCTCCAGGGCCCACCATTATCAAGATCTTTTTAGAGATCTTGGAATGAAGACCATTGTGGCAGGCTATGAGTTTGCCCACAGGGATGATTACGAAGGACGTGATGTACTCCCTTACATTAAAGTCGATGCAGACAGTAGGAACATCCCAGAACTTGATGTAGAGCCTGATCCAGAGCGTTTTAAACCAAGGAAAGACCCTGAGAAGCTTAAAAAATTGAAGGAAATGGGCATCGTAGACACCTACGAGGGAATGATGAAGGACATGGGGTCTGGGACCCTGGTGGTAGACGATATCAGCCATTTCGAACTCGAATACCTAATGAAAGAACTGAAGCCAGACATTGTCTGTTCAGGCATTAAGGACAAGTACGTAATCCAGAAGATGGGGGTGCCATCTAAGCAGCTTCACAACTACGACTATAGCGGTCCCTTTGCTGGCTATAAAGGCGCAGTGAATTTTGCAAAGGAAATCGACATGTTAATCAATAATCCGTCGTGGTCCTTTGCAAAGGCCCCATGGGAAGCATCTCCACTCATAAAGGGCGCTCTTATTATTGAGTAGAAGGAGGATCTAGAACATGCTCAACATGACACCAAAAGAGATATTTGAAAGAAAGGCCTTGAGAATAAATCCTGCCAAGACCTGTCAACCTATTGGGGCCCTTTATGCATCACTTGGTATCCACAACTGTCTTCCCCATAGCCATGGGAGCCAGGGCTGTTGTGCATATCACAGGAGCCATCTAACACGTCATTACAAAGAGCCCATAATGGCATCTACAAGTTCATTTACTGAAGGCTCCTCAGTCTTTGGAGGGGGTGCAAATCTTAGACAGGCCTTGAAGACCATATTTCAGGTCTATGACCCAGAGATCGTGGCAGTACATACCACGTGTCTGTCTGAGACCATTGGAGACGATCTCCCAAGCCTAATAAAAAAGGCGAGGGAAGACGGGATAATTCCTGAGGGAAAGTTCGTAATCCATACAAATACACCAAGCTATGTGGGTTCGCATGTCACTGGATTCTCCAACATGACAGCGGCCATGGTCAAGTATTTTGCGAAAAAAAATGGTGCCTCTAAAGACACCATAAACGTCGTTCCAGGATACGTTGAGCCATCTGACATGCGCGAGATCAAGAGACTGGTTGGTCAAATGGGGATAAAGTACATACTCTTCCCCGATACCTCAGACGTCCTTGACTCGCCACAGAGGGCGCGATTCAGCATGTATCCAAAGGGAGGAGTGAAAATTGAGGATCTCAAGGACACAGGATCATCAAAGATTACGCTTTCCCTGGGAAAATTTGCATCAGAAGGTGCGGCAACACTCTTGGATCAGATGTGTGAGGTACCATACAAGGTCCTTGATCTACCCATAGGTATTGCGGCAACAGACAGGTTCATCGAGGCCCTCATTGAAGTTACTGGCAAAGAGCCCCCTGAATCCATAACAGATGAAAGGGGGAGGGTCGTGGACATAATGACTGATATGCTCCAGTATTTTCATGGAAAAAAGGTCGCCGTATTTGGAGATCCAGACCAGGTGATTAGCATGACGGAATTCCTGGTTCATCTCGGAATGAAACCCGTACACATAGTCACAGGGACTCCTGGTAAGTACTTTGAAAGACGCATAAAGGAAATAGTTAAAGGCGTGGTGGACAATCCGAATGTAAAGGCCTTCGGGGACCTCTTTTTGCTCCATCAGTGGATCAAAAATGAACCAGTTGATCTGTTGATTGGTAATACCTACGGCAAATACATTGCAAGGGCCGAAGACATCCCGTTTGTGCGTTTTGGATTCCCAATTCTAGACAGGATCGGTCATAGCTACTTCCCAACCGTGGGCTATAGAGGGGCTATGAGATTACTTGAAAAGATGCTCGATGCCCTTCTGGACAGACAGGATCGAGATGCCCCAGATTCCAAATTCGAACTTGTAATGTAGTGCATAAAAAGGGGGCAAAATTTCTTAATTGCCCCCTCTAACCCTAAATTCACTGGAGAGAATCATGAACGGAGTCGTCTTAAAAGAACGTACAGGACAGGTGTATGAAAAGGGTGCCGGTCCTTTTAAGTTGCAATGCAACTTAGACAGTCTGCCTGGCGCAGTGAGTCAGAGGGCGTGTGTCTTCTGCGGCTCAAGGGTGGTGCTCTACCCCATCACAGATGCCTTGCATCTTATTCATGGTCCCATCGGCTGCGCCGTCTATACATGGGATATTCGGGGAGCCCTTTCCTCAGATCGTGAACTTCACAGATTCAGCTTCTCAACAGATTTGCGGGAAAAAGACGTGATCTTCGGTGGTGAAAAGAAACTTGAGGCAGCTCTCTTGGAACTCATCGAAAGATATAATCCAGAAGCTGCATTTGTGTATTCAACTTGCATCGTTGGGATCATTGGAGATGACATTGGTGCGGTATGTAAGAGGGTATCCAAAAAAACTGGGATCAAGTGCATTCCAGTCCAGTCTGAGGGGTTCAAGGGGAACAAAAGGGCTGGCTATGAGGCCGCCTGCAGGGCACTGATCAATTTGATAGGCGATGGAGATATAGAAGGGATCTCCCCCTTTAGCGTCAACATACTCGGAGACTTTAATCTCGCAGGAGAGATCTGGATCATAAAGGACTATTACAGACGGATGGGGATTGAAGTGGTCTCCACCATTACCGGTGATGGAAGGGTCAAAGATATTAGCAGGGCCCACGGGGCCAAGTTGAATGTGGTGCAGTGCTCTGGTGCAACCTTGGCACTGGCCAAGATGATGAAGGAAAAATACGGGATCCCGTACATAAGGGTCTCATATTTTGGTGTGGATGACATGGCTGATGCCCTCTACAGGGTGGCGGACTTCTTTAAAGACAGACAGATTATGGAAAATACAAAGGCCCTCATAAATGACGAACTGAATAAGCTCTATCCAGCTCTCAAAGAATTTCGGAGGGAACTGGCTGGTAAGAGGGCTGCCATCTATGTGGGAGGGGCATTTAAGGCCTTCTCGCTTATAAAGGCCTTCAGGCTCCTGGGAATGAAGGTGGTCCTTGTGGGATCCCAAACCGGGACCAAAGAGGACTACGAAGAGCTTGAGGCCATCACAGACCCAGGGACCATCATTGTTGATGATTCAAACCCCCTTGAGCTCTCGGAATTTCTCAAAGAAAAGAAGGTAGACATCTTTGTCGGTGGAGTGAAGGAACGGCCCATTGCATACAAGCTGGGGATAGGTTTCTGCGACCACAATCATGAGAGAAAAGAGGCCTTAGAGGGGTTCATAGGCATGTATAACTTTGCAAAAGAGGTCTATTCCACTGTCATGAGCCCGGTTTGGCGTTTTGTGCCAAGAAAGGAGGGCTAAAGATGAAACAATACGTATCAACCACCAATGCCTGTAAACTCTGTAGACCCATAGGGGCATGTCTTGCCTTCAGAGGGGTTGAAGGAGCAGTACCCTTTTTACACGGGTCTCAGGGGTGTGCAACCTATATGAGACGATACATCATAAGTCACTTTGGAGAACCCATAGATATAGCTTCATCAGCCCTGGGGGAAAAGCACGCCGTATTTGGCGGCGGCCCCAATCTCAAACAGGGGATCATAAATGTTATCAAAAAGTACGAGCCCTCTCTAATTGGTGTTGCCACCACCTGTCTCACTGAGACTATTGGCGACGATGTCTCCATGATGCTCGATGAGTTCAAGAGGGAATTTCTGGCTGATGCAGATAGCCCAATCCTCATTAATACCTCCACCCCAAGTTATGCAGGGACCCATATGGAGGGTTTCAGAGGGGCAACTAGAAGCATCGTAGAGAAACTGGCCCAGCATCGGCTTACAAGTGCAGAAGAAAAAAGGGTGAATCTCCTGCCTGGTTTTTTGTCGCCCCAGGATATCAGATACTTGAAAGAGCTATCTCGAGATTTTGAACTTCCACTCACTATTCTGCCGGACCTATCAGAGACTCTTGATGCTCCAATACTGCTGGAATATCCGAAGATTCCTGCTGGTGGAACCCCTATAGATGCCATCAGAGACATGGGTAGCGCCTGTGCATCTATTGAGTTCGGTCGTACGGTTTCAGATGAGTTGTCTGCGGCATTATATCTTCGTGAGAGGTTTGGAGTCCAGGACTTTAGGATAGGAACGCCAATAGGCATACGAGAGTCAGATCGTTTTTTCAGTCTTCTGGAAAAGATTTCAGGGAAAAAGACCCCATCCTTTCACAGAGAGGAAAGGGATAGGCTCATCGATGCCATGGTAGACGGCCACAAGTATGTCTTTGGAAAGAAGGTCGTGGTCTATGGTGAGGAGGATCTGGTGGTGGGCATAACCTCATTTTTAGCAGAGATAGGTGCAAGGCCTGTTCTCTGTGCCACAGGAGGAAAGAGCGGAAGGTTCAAGAGCGCAATCAAGTCCGTTGTAGACGGTATCTTGAGGGATTTACCAGAGATTAGAGAAGATGTGGACTTTTGGGAGATAGAAGAGCTTACAAGGCAGCTGGAGCCAGATCTCATTATGGGGCACAGCAAAGGTTACAAGATCTCGAGGGCCCTTGGAATCCCACTTATTCGCATAGGATTTCCCATTCACGATCGTATAGGTGGACAGCGAATTCTTCACATAGGCTACCGAGGGGCCCAGATGCTATTTGACAGGGTAGCGAATGCAATCATCGCCAAGAAACAAAGAGATTCTGACATAGGTTACGGATATTTTTAAAATATTCAATGGACAGAAAGGAAGGTCATCATGATATTACATCCATGTTTCAACGAAAAGGTCAAGGGACAATGCGGCAGAGTGCATCTTCCTGTGGCTCCAAAATGTAATATTAAATGTAATTACTGTGATAGGAAGTACGACTGTGTAAATGAAAGCAGGCCTGGTGTCACAAGCACTGTGCTTTCGCCATATCAAGCAGTTGCCTATTTAAAGAAGGTCCTAGAAAAAGAACCCCGTATCACAGTTGTAGGCATTGCCGGCCCTGGGGATCCGTTTGCAAACCCAGTGGAGACAATGGAGACCTTGAGGCTTGTTAAAAAGGAATTTCCAGACATCATACTCTGTCTTGCCACAAATGGTCTAAATATTGGTCCATATGTAGAGGAACTTAAAGATATTGGCGTAACCCACGTGACCATCACTATCAACGCAGTGGACCCCAAGATTGGGAGCAAGATATATAGCTGGGTAAGGGATGGAAAGGTGGTTTATAGAGGCATAAAGGGCGCTGAATTGCTGCTTAGAAGGCAAAAAGAGGCCATAAAAAAATTAAAAGATTGTGGTATCACCGTAAAGACTAACTATATAGTGATCCCTGGTATAAATGATCATCATGTAGCTGATGTGGCCAGGGAAATGAAGGGCTACGGCGTGGATCTCTTCAATTGTATGGCCATGTTTCCCAATCCTGGAGCCCCATTTGGAACGTTGCCTCAGCCGTCAAAGGACGAAATGGATCGCGTAAGGGCCATTGCAGAGGAATACCTTCCCCAGATGCGCCACTGTACAAGGTGTAGGGCAGATGCAGTGGGGTTATTGGAGGCGGATAGAACAGACGAATTCAGGGGATGTCTATCAGCGTGCTCCAAGCTTTCCATTGATGGTTCGAAGGACCGCAAATATGTAGCAGTGGCTACCAGGGAAGGGATATTGGTAAATCAACATCTGGGTGAAGCAACATCCCTAGAGATATGGGGAAAGAGTGGAGATGGTTTCAAGTTGATTTGTAAAAGGGAAACACCACCTCCTGGAACTGGTATACGTCGCTGGGTAAAGCTGTCCCAACTCCTCTTTGATTGTAAATATCTTTTGGTAAGCGGGATTGGTGAAAATCCAAGACAGATCCTTGAGAAGTCGGGTATAAGACCCATAGAGATGTCAGGTTTCATTGAAGAGGGATTAGATGCCATCTTCAATGACGGTAACATCAACGCCTTTAAAAAGAGAAAAAAGGCCTGTTGTTCTGGGGGCATGGGGCGAAAAGGATGCCTTTAGCAGAAATTCCGAGTATTATGAATTAAAGGGCCTATTGTCGGCGTTATAGTTTTGCCAAGAGTACAATGAAATGGAGTGTACTGGAATGAAAATAACCAAACCCAAATTCAGAGTCAGTGAAAAGGATCGATCTCCACCGGATATCTCGGTGGGAAATGGAAACTATGAACTCAAAGGCAGGATTTGGCTTGAAGGCTCATCAGGCACTTTTCTTGGTTATGGTAGAGTAGTGCTTTTAGAGCGAATTAAGAAGTATGGATCGATCTCTAAGGCAGCCCGTTCCATGGGCATGTCATATAGACATGCATGGGAGCTTGTGGATTCTATCAATCGTAATGCCAAGTCCCCTCTCGTGATTACCTCTATAGGGGGGAAAGGAGGCGGGGGAGCCCAAGTCACCAGGGAAGGTGAAAGGGCAATAGAATTTTTCTGGAGGCTCTATTCTAAATTTGAAACCTTTTTAAAGGAAGAGATGAAGAGCCTGGATTTTTAAGTGAAGCTCCTTTGTACGATGCAAGGCTGGTCCCACCAAATTCGGATTTATCAGGATATTGAGATGTTGATAATATATAGAGGGTCAAGTGGTAAGTAAGCGATATATCTCTGCTATCCTTCTATGTAGATGAGAAACATCTTTGACCAAGACATAGTTAACTTCCCCATACATGTGGGGCAGATATTGTTTGGCTTCTTTGTCTATGGTTATGCAGAATGGTTTTATGCCTTGTTCTCGTGCCTCTAGGAGCGCCTTCCTCGTATCTTCTATTGCATAAGGTCCTTTATACTCATCATAGTCCTCGGGCTTTCCGTCACTCAAGGTGACAAGTATTTTAAGTCTGGCCTCAACCTCCTTGAAGAGTTTAGTGACATGTCTGATTGCCGGTCCCATTCTCGTATAATCTCGTGGTGTTATCCCGCTTATTTTTGCCTTGACACTGTGGCCATATGCCTCATCAAAATCTTTTATACGGAAGAAGTGACAGCCAGTGCGTCTCATGCCTGAGAAGCCATAAATGGCATATTGGTCCTCTAATACGTTAAGCGACTCACACAGCAATATGAGTGCCTCCTTTATTGAACGATTTATCCATCCTTCTGTAGAGGCGCTCATGTCAACCAAGAAGGTGACTGCTATGTCCCTTTCTTTTCTCTCCTGTCTTATGAAAAGATGTTCTGAAGGGCTACAGCGCGCATGGATATCAGAGTATGCCTCAACAACTGCATCCAAATCGATTTCTTCTCCCTCAGATTGTCTTTTCAGGAAACAGTGCTGGGGTCTCAACATTTCGAATTGTCTTTTTAGGATGGAGATCTGTCCTCTGTATCTTTTGAGGGTCTGATCTACAAAATCTCCAGTGGTCTCAGTAAGTTGGATTTCTCTTAAGGTGCACCACCTCTTCCTATAGGCCTGTCTTCTAAAGTCCCATTCGTCATAGGCGAAAAACGAATGACTTCCTTCGCCTTCTTCTTCAAGGTCTAGGTTCACGTCTGCCCATGCATTAGTAGATAGCCCGAAACCACTTGATACGTATGAAGAAGGGACGTGCCCTAGATCCGATTTGATTTCAGAGATCAAATTGCGAAGCTCCTCTGCTAGGGATTCGTCCTGACATGACAAAAGGATGCACTCTAGGATTTCATTGATGTCAGTTCTTTCATTTTCACTAGTCCCAAACCCAGTGATGAGTGCAGTTGCCTTGTCTTTGTCCAAGAGGCTTGGACCAAGGGGTGCTATACAGGCATTTTTATCTTTTTTGCCCCTATTGGCCTCACCAGTGGCTATTATGGCTGCCATGATCTCCAGGAATTTTTTTTCGCACTCTTTGCGTCTCTTTAGCAGCGCCTTATTGATTAACGTTGGGCTTGCAGTACCAATATAGGGTAGAATCTTTTCTGCTTCGTCAAGAGCTGTTTCCAATTCATTGGAACCTGCCAAGAACTTCGCAACCACAGCACTTTGACTCGCCGTGGCCCAAGGTTGAATAAGTTCCGAAAGCATTCTTCTCATCTCAGGTGGTATATCGAGTTGATCTATTGGGTGGTATCCTTGTAGGATCCAGGAGGCAAGTTTAAGGACAGGAGATGAATTATTTTCGAAGGATTTTTGCATCCCCAGTATTAAAGTCTGTTTTAAGCGGTTTAGGTCGCGAAAGATCCCAGGAAAGTCCCTTTTTAGTGCGGCTTCTATCCGTACGGTGTCAACCAGGACATAAAGCCTGCTGGCAACTTCTATGTCTTTGTGAAGATTTTTGAGGAAAACAAATATACCAGTATTTTCATGGTCAACGGTCAATGCATTTGATTTAGGCGTCTTCAAGGTATCAGAGGGCAGTAGAGGGAGATTGAAAGATGCGTAACGTGTTTGTGCGCATTTGTGGAGGATCATGATTTTCAAAAGGAGTTCATTGTCTTGGCGGCTGGGAAAAAGTGACAAGTGGTCCCGTAGATATATCTTTTCAGTGTCAGTGAACAGCCTATCCCCCTTTTTTATGGGCATAATCTTGCCTGTGATGCCTGTAACGAGCAGTGTGAGTCTGGAGGCCACCTCGTCCAGAGAGACAAACTGATTCGCCCTGCAAAATTGAAGAGATGTCTCTTCTGGTCTTGCTAGATAGTCCTCTGCAGGATGCAGCCCTTGTTCCTCATAAACAGCCAAGGCCCCTGTGACCCAGTCGCGTAACTGATTTGTGTCTAGGAATTCCAGGGCACGTGGTACATTTTCAATAAAACTGAAGGCCAAAAGATCAGATACAGAATATGCTATCAATCTTACAAGAGAAAGCACAGGGCCTATGTCGCGTTTCGGGACTTTTAAAAGGGATTCAACAGCCTGGTCTACGTGGTAGTGGCCGATGTTTTCTGAAAAAAAGATTTCCAATAGCGCAGATCTAAGCGCCTGTTCAGTTTTTAGATTATCTGGACCACACAAATTTTTAGAATAAGATTTTGTCGACATATAATCCATTTGCTTCACATTAAGTTTTACGTGCCATCTCTTATGGAATGACCAGGATCACCAAAGGTATGAGGTCTAGGACCTCTGATGGCACACTTGGAAATTCCATAGACAAAGCGGCCACTGTGTCAGAACACGGCCTTTACCATCTCCGAAAGACCGGAAAGGAGTTCGTGGTCATCTGTCAATGGCTGGCATATAGCCACCTCACATGCCAACCTCGGCTCAATTCCGCCTCGTATCAACTTTCCGGCATGGATGAGCAATCTCGTGCTTGCACCCTCCTGAAGGCCCTGTTCCTTCAGGTTTCGTGTAAGGTGTCCAAGGCACACAGGGGATACTTTTGGCGAGGGTTTCATCTATCCCTGATTCATGGGCAACGATTTCAGCTTCTAGCTCTGGTTCTGGATAAGAGAATTCAATTGCCACGAAACGTTGCCTAGTACTGGGCTTTAGATCCTTTAAAACGCTTTGGTAGCCTGGGTTATAGGATATGGCCAGCATGAATTCCTTTGGGGCTGTGAGGATCTCACCACGTTTTTCGATTGGAAGGGTCCTCCTGTCATCTGCAAGTGGGTGAATAACCACTGTGGTGTCCTTTCTGGCCTCCACTATCTCATCTAGGTAGCAGATGCCCCCTGCCTTTACAGCCAGGGCCAAAGGGCCATCTATCCATACAGTCTCGCCTGAGCGTATGAGATAGCGTCCCACAAGATCACTGGTAGTCAGGTCATCGTGGCAGGAAACAGTTATAAGGGGACGCTCTAGTCTCCAAGCCATGTATTCCATGAACCTTGTCTTGCCACACCCAGTGGGTCCTTTGAGTAAGAGAGGGAGATTGTGTTCATATGCCGCGGTTGCAATGTCGATTTCATTTGCCTGGGGCTTATAATATGGTTGTTTTTCAATAAAAAATTTGTCTGATTTAATTGCCATTTATACGCCTCTTGAAATTAAAAATTAATTCTTACCAAAATTCTGTAATTGGCGAGTTTGCCCAAGATGCAAGGCGGAAGGGGCGTAAGCCTACTTAGGTATTCCAAGCCCCTGACAACGCAAAGACCCGGGTAAAATCGCCGAGTGCAGGATTTAGGTCTTATTTCAAATTAAGCAGGAAAGCGGATTATGCAATTGTAGAGACCAAAGAAGAGTCAATAGTCATGACATAGGACTTGGTCAAAGCAGTAATAGGGCCAGGCGGAAGACGTGCGGGCGGTGGCGTCTTCAAACGGAACATGGTCTCGCTTTTTCCTCCATGCTCCGCTTGGCCGGCTTTTTAAAAGTGTTGAGCACTTCAGAAGTGTTGAGTTTTGAGTTATGAGTTTTGAGTTGAAGGAAAGACTTTGAACCTTTACCTTTTTATAATGTCTTCGGCCTTCGGCCTCTGAGTTTGGTACATGCAGGTCTTGCTTCTACCTTCTACCTTCTGCCTTCTACCTGTTAAGATTAGGGAGAAGTTAGAAGCTTTTTAAAAGTGTTGAGTTATGAGCACTTCAGAAGTGTTGAGTTTTAAGTGTTGAGTTATGAGTTGAAGGAAAAGAACTTTGGAAGTTTTGAGTTGAAGCTAGAAGGGAGGGCCTCTGGCTATTGTACGAGCAGGGCTTGCTTCTACCTTCTACCTTCTGCCTTCTACCTGTTAAGATTTGGAAAGTGTAGTCGAAAGATATTAGTTTTGCTTATGAGGTTTGCATAATGGTTACAGTATTTGATATTATCAAGTTAACCTTAAAAAATAACTGCGGGCAGTGCGGAGAGCCAACCTGCATGTCCTTTGCCACAAAGGTGGTTACCAGAGGATTGGACATACGAGGATGTCCCTATATCAAAGAGATTCCAGCTGAGTTGGCAGAAAAGACTGAGGGAGGAGGTCCAAGGGACAATGATCCTGAAACAGCACTACTAAAGGAACTCCGAGAGAAGATACGAGGTATTGATCTTAGTCGAATAGCAGCAGACCTGGGGGCAGGACTAAAAACTTCCAACAAAGGTGCCGAAGTAGTCCTAGAACTCCCATTCTTTGACGATGTTGTTTATGTCTCCAAAGACGAATTGACTTCAGCAAAAGATATAGAGCTAGACCCAAGGGACCAGATCCTCATTTACAACTACTGCTTTTTTGGGGGCAGAGGCCCTGTGTCAGGCCAATGGGTTGGCCTTGAGTCTTTCCCAAATTCTGTTTCAAAGGTTAGCACCCTCAAGCGTTACACTGAGGATAAGCTATCAGAAGAATTTTCAAGTAACATCGAGGCCCTGACAGAGAGAGTCACGGCCATTGGAGGCCAGCTTGTAGAGCCCTGTAGCGCTGACCTGTGTTTTGAGATACAGGTATTTCCAAAGCTTATCCTTAGATTTCACTTTTGGGGGGAAGAGCCTGAGGAGGGCTTTAGCGCCAGGGCAAAGGTCCTCTATGACAGACGTGCCATAGAGTTCCTGGACCTAGAGTCCCTTGTGTTTGCAGCAGAGAGGGCTGTTGAAAAGATCATTCACCAATAATCTTTACCAATACCCTCTTTTTGCGTCTTCCATCGAATTCACCGTAAAAGATCTGTTCCCAGGGACCAAAATCCAGACGTCCATCTGTTACTGCAACCACTACTTCGCGTCCCATGATTTGGCGTTTCAGGTGTGCGTCGCCATTGTCCTCACCAGTCCTGTTGTGTCTGTAGCGTTCTATTGGCTCGTGTGGAGCAAGCTCTTCCAGCCATTGGTCATAATCCTGATGAAGCCCTGGTTCATCATCATTGATAAAGACTGAGGCTGTGATGTGCATCGCATTTACAAGGCAGAGTCCTTCTTTTATGCCGCTTTCCCTCAAACACTCCTCTACATGAGGCGTGATATTTATAAAAGCCCTCCTACTTGGCACCTGGAACCAAAGTTCTTTTCTGTAAGATTTCATGAAGTTCGTCTCCTCTCAAAGCTTTGTCTAATAAAAATAAACTAGTATTTTTTTTATATCAATTTTAAGATCTGGAATACGCGTCAAAAATATTCAAAACATACTGTTCAGGAAAAGGAGAATCTGGAATGCGAATATCTCTTATAGGGATGTCTGGTGTTGGAAAATCATATTGGTCTAAGCAGCTGGAAGGGCAGGGGTTTGTCCGTTATTGCTGTGATGATCTTATAGAAGAAAAGCTTTCTTCGGTACTTATTAGAGCCGATGGAACACGAATGAACATGGGAGAGTGGATGGGATTCCCGTTTGAGAAGGGATTTAGAGAGCGGGAGGCCCTTTACCTAAAATATGAGAAAGAGGTAATGAACTGGATATTAGATGAACTTGAAAGAGCCGATCACTATGGACAGATGAAAGACATAGTAATAGATACCACCGGAAGCGTCATATACACAGGTGACGAAATTCTCGAACGACTAAAAAAGAAGACCCGTATCGTGCACTTTTCCACACCTCCTGATGTCCAGGAGAAGATGTTTTCCGCCTTTGTGCAAAGGCCGACTCCAATGCTTTGGTTGGACTCCTATGACAAGAAAGAGGGCGAGAGCGGCATGGATGCCATGAGACGGTGTTACCCTATACTACTTTCCAAAAGAGAGAGACTTTACAGTCAATACGCTAATGTAACCATAGATTACCGTGTAGAAAGAGGACAGGACTTTTCTGTTGAGGATCTACTAAAACTTATCTCTTCACACTCCCACTAGTTGTGAATAGAGTCAATCTGTTCGATCCTAATTTACCAGGCTCTGGGTCGGTGCGGGAATCCTTCCCCCTATACGTATGAAATCCTCTGAGCTTCCCTTGTCCATTACTGGAAGGATGGTGGATTCTCCCAGGAGGCCACCGAAGCAAGCCTTCTCCCCTGCTTTCTTACCGGGAACAGGGATGAGTCTAGCAGCAGTGGTCTTCTTGTTGATCACCCCTATTGCCATTTCATCAGCGATAATTGCAGCAATAGTCTCAACAGGGGTGTCTCCAGGCAGTGCCACCATGTCTAGCCCCACGGAGCACACACTGGTCATGGCCTCTAGTTTTTCCAGAGAGAGGAAGCCGTCTCTTGCGGCCTGAGCAATATTTAGGTCCTCGCTAACCGGTATGAATGCACCGCTTAGCCCACCGACGTAGGAGCTGGCAAAAGCCCCTCCCTTCTTGACTGCATCGTTCAACATAGCAAGTACGGCTGTAGAGCCTGGGGAGCCGATACTTGCGAGGCCAAGGCTCTGGAATATCTCCCCAACACTGTCTCCAACGTTTGGAGTAGGGGCAAGGGATAGGTCTGCCACGCCGAAGGCTACATTTAGCCTGTCAGCCACCTCACGACCAATAAGCTCACCAACCCTTGTGACCTTGAATGCAGTCTTTTTTATGATCTCTGATAAATCTCCAAGGGTAAGAGAGGGGTTGGCATTCCGTGCCCTATCTATAGCCTTTTTAACTACTCCGGGCCCGCTTACTCCAACGTTTATGACTACGTCTGGTTCTCCAATGCCTAGATAGGCACCTGCCATGAAGGGGATATCTTCTGGGATATTGGCAAAAACGCACAGTTTTGCACAGGCCAGTCCGTCTTTGTCAGCAGTCTTTTCAGCAGCGGCCTTGATGATCTTCCCCATGAGGTAGACAGCATCCATATTGATACCCGCACGAGTTGAGGCCACATTTACAGACGCACAGACTCGATCTGTCACAGCAAGAGCTTCTGGGATCGCCTCGATGAGGGAGATGTCGCCATTTGCAAAACCCTTTTCAACCAATGCACTGAAGCCGCCTACAAAGTCTACATTTACCTCACGTGCGGCCTCATCCAGAGTCAAGGCCACACTAACCATCTGTTCACTTGAAAAAGGTGCTGCCGCAACTGCCACAGGGCTCACAGCTATGCGTTTATTTATTACGGGTATGCCGTATTTGTCTCCCACCTCGTCACAGACCCGTACCAGATCTTTTGCCACACCAGTAATCTTTTCCTTGACTCTGGACCTAAAGGTGTCTAGATCATGGCTTGCACAGTCTAGTAGGCTTATTCCAAGAGTAACTGTGCGGACGTCCAGGTGTTCATTTTTAAGCATTTCAAGGGTTGAAACTATTTCTCTTTCAGTCAACATAGGGTCAGCCTCTAATCAACGGTTTAAATCCGGTTAATTTCCTCGAATATCTTCCTGTGCTGAAGGTTTAGGTCTATGCCCAGGGCTTCAGCCCTGTCTTTAAGGGCCTTTCTGAAACGTTCCTGATCGATGTCCTTGGGGATGTCAACTTCATAGATCATGATGTTGCGGGCAGGATCTGTTCCCCCTCTGAACACAGCTCTCAAATTGGTGATGTTTACCCCGAAGTCAGCCATGACTTCGGTAATTCCAGCCACAAGACCGAGCCTGTCTGGGCCAATAGTGGTAACGACAAAAGGCTCTCCCTCCACATTATGTACATACCTTTCGTCTGTTACCATCTCCTTTACCAGCACGTGGAGTCCTAGGGGGTCAAGGGCATCCTGTAACAGTGAGCGGAGACCATGTGCCTCCAAACCATCTGGGATGGAAACGATGAATATGGCAGCTAATTCTGTCTGGAGCCTTGTCTGGTTTACATCTTCAATATTGCAACCATTTTCGAAAAGATGTCTGGCTACCAGTGCCACTATACCTGGCCTGTCAGTACCCAAGACCGAGATAACTATTTTCTTCCCTTTTTTTTGTACGTTCATGGTATCAAATCAAATACTCTCTATTACATCTTCTCTATGTACAATCCGGTATAGCTCAAGATCTACCCAAAAGTCAATAGTTTTCCCGAATTATACACTTCATACTACACGACACCACATTCTGCCAATTTATGATATAGTTATTAGGAAGAAGGTAGAAGGAAGAAGGTAGAAGCTTGGCAAAAGCTGATACTATTGCCTGCAGGCCTGCGGGAAAGCCTGGCAAACCCTACTCCAAGTTCCACCCAGTGGCCCATAGGCAGTGGCATCAGCAATTCATGCTTCTCCCTTCTACCTTCTTCCTTCTACCTGTTACACTGTACGGGGTAAATTTTTCATGATTACAGCATATTATCCTGGTGTCGTGTAGTATGATGCACTTACAGGCCTTAGGGTACACGAGTAACGCCTGTGTTTGGTACGAACCAGGAATGCTCCCATACCATACCTCGTTTTTGTCAGTATTCTGATAAACGACGGCACAGTTCAGGGAAATCTATATCTTCCTGTTCCTTGGAACCACTAGAAGACGGCCATACAATGGGTTTTTTGGGCAGGCGGACGTGGAATATTGCACCCCCCTGTGGGTTGTCCTCTACGTTGATATAACCGCCATGCAGGGCAACTGTCTGACTGGCAATGGCCAGTCCAAGTCCTGTACCAGGTATGTCTTTGGCCAGCCTTTCAAATTGCTTGAAGATGCGTTTTTTATACTTGTCTGGTATGCCCGGACCAAAGTCAGTGATAAATACTGATATGTATTCTGGGTCTTCTTTGGCAGACAGTATCAGTTTGCCGCCACTGGATGCGTATTTGGCTGCGTTTACCAGGATGTTTTCAAATACTGTCTTGAGTATGGACAGTCCTTTTATGGGAAGGCTCTGATCAATGAGGTTTTCCACCTTCATACCAGCCTGTTTGAAGGTAGGCTCAAGTTGAGATACCAATTCTTTGATGAGGGCGGCCACGTCGACATCCTGGAAAGTCAATTGCTGACGATTGAGTACGCTTGACAGTACATCTACGTCCCGTATGAGCTGTAATATATGGCTAGCACTCTGATATATGTCTTCTATATCATCCTTGATTGGACCGAGCTTTTCCGGTTCATCCAGTAGCATCTCGGTGGCATGTAGTATGGCTCCAATAGGGGTCCCAAGATCATGACGTACCATGCGTAATAACAGGTCCTTTAGCCTATTGGCCCTTGACAGGCCCACAGCTGTTTCCTGAAGGGCTTGTTCCATCTGCTTTCGTTCGGTGATGTCGCGCAAGATCTCCAGTGCACCAATCAGCTCGCCATTTTCATCATAGATGGGGGAGGCTGCTGAGTGAACCACCATACGTTCTTGGCCGTGAAACTCTATGACGGACTCGTGCTCATGTCTGTGCCCGTCTAGAAACACTCTGCGGACCGAGCAGTGAGGGCATGGTTTGTCTATGTCATGTAGCCACCGGTAACATAGACCGCCAGTCTTGAGAGATGGAAACCATTCACGACTACGACGATTCCTGAGGATAATACGCATATCAGGCGATATGATATGGATCGCGTCTGGTGCCGCGTCTATAACATGTTGATATATAGAAAGTTGTTTTTTTAGTGAATCAGTCATACGGCTAAATTATTAATTAAATGAAAAGATAAAA
The DNA here is from genome assembly GCF_001687335.1 of Dissulfuribacter thermophilus. Classification (NCBI taxonomy): domain Bacteria; kingdom Pseudomonadati; phylum Thermodesulfobacteriota; class Dissulfuribacteria; order Dissulfuribacterales; family Dissulfuribacteraceae; genus Dissulfuribacter; species Dissulfuribacter thermophilus. Next base: position 109,029 of record NZ_MAGO01000009.1, read on the forward strand.
AATATTTTTTTGATTTTATTAAATATGGAGCAAGCTTGATTTTTTATAATTATTTAAAATATAACATAGCATGATAAAAATATATGTCAATAAATTGTAGAAAATGACGAAATATATGCATTTATACTAATTCTTAGCTAAAAATCATATTTTTAGTTTGGCGTGTTTTTTCACTATCTGTCTAGATGCCTGTTATTCATTAATCAGGAGACCGTTAGCTGGACTTTATGCCAGATTAAGCATTATCAATTGAGAAGGGTAAAACCTCATCAATTGTCTCGGCATTGGCAATAAGCATTGTGAACCTGTCAACGCCAAAGGCCATGCCAGCGCAGGGTTGGAGTTTTGAAAGGGACTCTAAAAAGTCCTTAGGCCACGGGTAGACCCTTTTGCCCATCTTTTGTCGTTCTTCTATCATGACCTTAAAGCGTTCGGCCTGAAGGCCCGGATCAGTGAGCTCTGAAAAACCGTTTCCAAGCTCGAGTCCTCCGGCATAGAGTTCCACCCTCTCCGCTACAGTGGGATCGTCTTCTTTGAGGCGTGAAAGAGATGCCCGTTCCCTGGGCCAATCATAGACAAATGCAGGGCCCATAGAGGCCAGGCCCACTTCTACCTTTTCGACGAAATCGAGGTCGAACTTCTCTTCGTCCAGTGGAGAAGATGGCGTCCAGCCAGCAAACCTACTGAAGGCCTCTTTGACAGTCAATCTTTTAAAGGGGGGTGTAAAATCCACTTGTTTCCCCCGGTATTCGATTGCCCTATTCATACCCAAAGACTCAAGTACAAAACCTATGAGCTCTTCACATTCGTCCATTAGATCAAAATAGTTGTTACCAACACTATACCATTCGAGCATTATGAATTCGGGGTTGTGAAATCTTCCCTTCTCCTCTTTTCTAAAGACCGGCCCCAGTTGAAATACCTTTTCAAGGCCGGTTTCGGCCATGAGCCTCTTGATATTGAGTTCAGGGGAGGGGATCAAATAGAAACCATCTTCTACCCCCATGGCCTCTATATAAGGCTCTGGGGCCGGGGCCCTGGTAAGGAATGGGGTGAAGACCTCTACAAACCCCTTGTTAGTAAAAAAGGCCCGAATAGCCTGTATGATCCGGGCCTTAAGTATAATTCTACTTCTTTTTGCGCTCAACGTACTGGCCAGTTCTCGTGTCGATCTTGAGCCAGTCTCCTTCCTCCACAAAGAGCGGCACCTGAATGGTGTAGCCCGTTTCAAGCGTGACAGGTTTCGTGGCACCTGTAGCAGTGTCTCCTTTGACCCCAGGAGGAGCATCTATTACTTCAAGTTCCACAAAGTTTGGTAGATCGATGGAGATGGGGGTCTCGTCAAAAAAGAGTATGCTGACCTCCATGTTTTCCTTGAGGAAGTTTTTGGCATCTCCCACCTGGTCTTCTGTCATGTCGATCTGTTCATAAGTTGTCATGTTCATGAAATGGTAGCCATCACCGTCTTTGTAAAGGAACTGCATTTTTACTTCATTCAGATTGGCAGGTTCGAACTTGTCTCCTGAACGGTAGGTCCTGTCCATGGTATAGCCGGTGAGCATGTTTTTTAACTTGCATCTGTAAAGGGCCTGGCCTTTTCCAGGCTTTGAAAACTCAAAGTCTGTAATGATGTAAGGCTCACCGTCAATGACTATCTTTAGTCCTTTTCTAAGGTCTGAAGAATCGTACATATTTGGCTCCTTTTAATATTTTACCTAAATCCTGCTTCCTTTTCCCTTACCTGAATCTTACCTCAAAGGAGGTATATTCATCTTTTGGTTCCACGACCTCCAGCTCAATATTGTCTACTCTGGCCGCTGGAGGCCCAACCTTACACCACTCAAGGAGTCTGTCAACCAGTTCGGCTGGCCCCTGGGCAAAGAGTTCGACTCGACCGTCTGGGAGATTTTTTACCCAGCCCTCGAGTCCCAGGCCTGTTGCCTCGTCACAGGTAGAGGACCTGTAAAATACTCCCTGTACCTTCCCTGAAATAAAGGCATGGACTGCCTTTTTATCACTCTGTGTTGTCATCGTTCAATCCTCCCAAAAGGTTTAAAAATTCGTCTTCTGAGATTATTTTTAGTCCTAGTTTTTGGGCCTTTTCGAGTTTTGATCCAGGTTTTTCTCCAACTACCACAAAGTCTACGCGACGGCTGACAGAGTTCGTAACGCTGCCGCCACGTTCAAGAACAGCAGCCTTTGCCTCTTCTCGGGAAAAGTTTTTGAGCCCCCCTGTAAAGAGAAACGTCTTTTGAGAAATTGGGTTGTCGGGCGTCTTCTGAGGCCCGCCTTCTCTTGCCCCAAGGTCAAAACCCGCTTCCTTCAATGCCTCCAGGACCTTTAAATTGTCCTCATCCTTGAACCAGTTCCTAATGCTCTTTGCTACCTCTGGTCCAATGCCTTCTATGGCCTCTAGTTCGTCTTGGGAGGCCTCTTTTAATCGTTCAATAGAGCCAAATTGCCTTGCAAGTATCTGGGCTGTTACCTCGCCTACATGCCTGATGCCAAGGGCATAAATTAGTTTAGAAAGAGGGGCATTCTTACTCTTTGAAATTGCGTCGATCAAATTTTGAGCACTCTTTTCTGCAAAACCCTCAAGGCTCATGAGGTCAGGCATCTTGAGTTTAAAGAGATCAGATATATCACGGACAAGGCCGTTTGTTACTAGGAGTTCAGCCACCTTCCCCCCAAGTCCCTCTATGTTCATGGCATTTTTGCTGGCAAAGTGGGAGATCTTTTTTACAAGTCTTGGGAAGCAATCGGGATTCGGGCACCTCCAAACGGCTTCATCCTCCTTTTTTTCAAGGGGAGTATGGCATACAGGACAGGCCTTTGGCATTGTAAAGGGGACTTCATTGCCTGAGCGTCTTTCTTTTAATGGCCTTACTACCTCTGGTATTACGTCTCCGGCCCGTCTGATTATGACCCAATCCCCGACTCTGACATCCTTTCTTGCTATTTCATCCTGATTGTGAAGGGTTGCCCTCGAGACAACTACCCCTCCAACCTTTACAGGTTCCATTATGGCCACAGGGGTAACGGCGCCTGTCCTTCCTACGCTGAGTTCTATGTCTAGGATCTTTGTAACAGCCTGTGCTGCCTCAAACTTAAAGGCTACTGCCCATCTAGGACTCCGCGCCTTGGACCCAAGCCTTTTCTGATACTCGAGGTCGTTTACCTTTATGACCATGCCATCGATTTCATATGGGAGAGTCGGCCTTATGTCTCTTAGGTGTTCATAGTGATGAATGGCCTCCTTGATCGCCTTTACCTTTTTGGAGTGAGGATTGATTTTAAGACCCCACTTTTTTAGCGAAGACAATATGTCCCACTGGGTACGGAATCTATGGCCTGAGACTGCACCAACACCATAAAAGAAACAGTCAAGTTGGCGCTTTCGAGTTACATTTGGATCCAGTTGCCTCAAACTCCCTGCTGCAGCATTCCTGGGATTTGCAAATGGAGGAAGCCCGGCCTTTTCTCGCTCTGCATTCAGGGCATAGAAGGCATCTTTTGTCATGAAGACCTCGCCTCGCACATCTATTAGTTCTGGTATATCCAGGTGCCTATGTATCAACCTCAAGGGGATCTGCCTTATGGTCCTCAGGTTTTGGGTTACATCCTCACCGAAGTAACCGTCTCCGCGGGTAGAACCCCGTACAAATACCCCGTTTTCATAGGTAAGTTCCACTGCAAGGCCATCCATTTTGGGTTCAACCGTGTATTCGATTGGGCCTGGGATATCCAGAAGCCGCCTTACTCTTTCGTCAAATTCCAAGACTTCTGTCTCGCTGAATGCGTCATCAAGACTCAGCATGGGCACGCGGTGAGGGACACTTTCAAACTTTTCTGACGGCGCTGCCCCTATCCTCTGTGTGGGAGAGTCAGGGGTAATGAGCTCAGGATACTGTTCCTCGAGCTCCTTTAGTTCGCGCATTAGGGCATCGTAGTCCTCATCGCTGATCTTGGGCTGATCAAGTACGTAATAGAGGTAGTTATGGTAGTTTATCTCATCCCTTAGCCATTTTAGTCGTTCAATGACCTCAGCAGGTGCTGGCACAGTCCTATTCCTCCACTACAAAATTAATATGTCGCCTCTGGATGTTAACGGACTGGAGTCTTACCCTTATCTTTTGGCCTACCTTGTAGATTTTGCCGGTCCTGCGGCCTCTTAGGAGCATGGCCTCTTTATCGAATACGTAATAGTCGTCTGCCATGTCTACGAGCTTCACTGCACCATCTATAAATAGTTCATCTAGTTCCACAAAGAAGCCAAAGGCAGTGCAGTTTGTAATAGTCCCCTGAAAGACCTCGCCAATTTTGTCTTTCATGTAGCGGACCTTGATTCTATCAAACATCTCACGTTCTGCTTCCATTGCCGTCCGTTCACGTTCTGAACAGTGTTTTCCAATGTTTTCAAGCTGTTCCAATGTATAGACTGGCCTTTTTCTTACTCTCCTCTTATTGGCCTTCAACACCCTGTGGACAATGAGATCCGGATATCTCCTTATGGGAGAGGTGAAGTGGAGGTATTTGGGTGATGCGAGTCCAAAGTGACCAATATTGTGAGGAGAGTACACTGCCTGTTTCATACTCCTTAATAGGAGCGTATTGATCATGTGCTCGTAGGATTTCCCCTTGGCATTGTTTATGATCTTCTGGCAGAATTCAGGGGTTATCTCGTCTGGAATCTCTACGTGTATCCCAACAGATTCTGCATAACGCTGAAAGTCCATTAGCCTTTCCTTGTCTGGTGGTTCATGGACCCTCAACAGGGTTGGAATTTCCCTATCCAGGAAGAAGGTCGCCACTGCCTCATTGGCGGCGATCATAAATTCTTCAATTATCCCCTGTGTGCCTTGTTTCTCTCCCTCTTTACGATCTGTTCCAGCTCACCTTGAAGACCAATAACGATTTTGGGTTCTGGCAGATCAAAATCCAGGCTCCCTCTATCTATCCTTTTTTGTTGAGGATATTACATAGCTCTTCCATCCACTTGAGTTCTTTAGGGCATGAATCCTGTTCTAGTAGGTCTCGCACCTCTGTGTAGGTGTACCTACGGGAGCTCCTGATCACTGAAGGATAAAAGGCACAACGCTTTACATTTCCTTTGAGATCGTAAGATATCTTTGCCGTTACTGTCAGCCTGTCCTCGTAGGGAACAAGGCTGGCTATCCAGTTTGAGAGTGCTTCGGGGAACATTGGGACAACGTCATTGGGAAAGTACACGCTCGTCCCCCGTTTATATGCCTCTAGGTCGAGGGCAGATCCAATGGGTACATAGTGGCTGACGTCTGCAATGGAGACGTAGAGTGTATAACCAGACCTATGTTTTTTTACGTACACGGCATCGTCGAAGTCCTTTGCAGTGTCACCATCTATGGTGACGAACGGAAGGTCGCGAAGGTCTCGTCTACCTTTTAGATCCTCTGGACGGATTTTTTTGGGTAGTTTTTCCGCCTCCTGGAGTGCTTCATCTTCAAATTTGTAGGGAAGGTCATGGGAGCGTATGACGATCTTGGTCTGGACGTTGAGGTCCTCAGGGTCTCCCAGTACCTCCACAATCCTTCCCCTAAGCGGGCCAGGCCTTGGGCTGATGACCTTTTCAGGATCAGGGAAGGTAATTTTCACCACCACTGCCCTTCCGGATTTAATACCCTTAACGTCTTTTTTGGGGACTATAATTTCAGGTCCAAATCTTTCATCTTCAGGGGTTACAATGGCAATATTCTTGCTTCTGTATAGAGTGCCGACTATCTTGTCTCTTCCCCTCTCCAATATCCTTACGATTGTCCCCTCAGGCCCTTTTTTTGCGACTCTGTCGATCCGGGCCAAGACTCTGTCTCCGTGAAGGGCACCCTTTATACCGCTTGGAGGGATGAATATATCCTCTTGCCCCTCTTTTTCCGGTATGACGAATCCAAATCCATCGGGATGGAGCCTCAGCTCTCCCTGGATAAGGGTCATCATGTCAAGGAGACCATAGCGGCTCCCCTTGAGCTTTACTATGTTGCCTGCTCGTACTAATTGATTTAAGAGGGCCTTGGCCTCATTTTTTTCCTCAGGACGTACGTGGGCAAGATGAAATATCTCCCTTCTGAATATGGGACGTCCCGCATTTTTTAGGGCATTTAAGAGCCTAGAATCAAGGGCTAATTTCTTGTTTTTTTCTTTTTTCTTTTTCTTCTTCATTGATGATATTAGACACTTTTTTGGTGAAAAAGCAATAAGTAGTGGCCTCTTCAGAGGCTACAATGTAGATCACTAGGTCCTTTTGAGTTGGAACCTGCCCGCTCTAGTCTCTGGATGGAGTCGATCCTGTAAAGATACCCCCACTTTGGATGACTCGCGTACTAATCACTCTTGGCCCTACCAGCAGTATTTTAGGTGTCCTCCCCTTGAGAATTGGGGGGTATAGTTCGAATATCTTTTAAGGTGGGGGATCTTTGTAAATTTATACTCCTCATACACTGTTATGCCGTCCTTTAGAAACTGTGACCCAAATGGCAGATTTGTCCATGTGCTTTTATAATGCTTCTTCTAAAAATGCCAAGGTTCTATAAAGTGGCTTCAAATGCCCGAGATTGAATTGACTGGTAAGGCTGCACCTTTTGGGTGAAGGCACTAACTAAAAAAGTTGCAGACAACTATTGAATTATTCTGAAAAAAAATTTTTCTTGCAGGCTTTTGTAGTGCATAATCTAGGATTATATCTCATTCACTGAATAGGATTAATAAAGGATTATCAGAGAATTTGACAATTCTGGAGATGTTCAACTAAAATACCCTATTTCTAAAGCTATTTCGCTACAAAAAAATACGATTTTCTTTGAATGGAGGATTGACAACTTAAAAGATGAGTTCGCTTACGACCCCATTCATAGATAAGTGATATCTTTTAAAGTCATCTCACTTCTGGCTGAAAAGTGCTGTTCTTGGACAGCAATGATTGATAGCATCTGCATTTACAGACACATTTTGAGAAAGTGCTAACGTGATGTGCATATTTCCAAATTCTTTCTACAGATTGAATATAATAGTCTCAAATTGTTTCGAGCAATAGCCAAATTTGGATTCAAGGCGTTTGCGATTTTATATTCTGATTCAGCTGCTTTATAATTATGTTGATAAAAATATATATTGCCTAAATTAGCATGTCCTTCAGCTGATTGAGGCATTATAGTTAAAAATTTTTTTAAATATAACTTGGCATAATTGAAGTCTTGTTGTTTTGAATAAGATATTGCTATACGAAAAAGTGTATTGATATTATTAGGATGTAGTTTTAGTGAAATTTTGTAATAAGTTATTGCCTTAGAATAGTTTTTGTTCATCTCGTTAATATAACCAAGTAAGCTGAAAACATTATAATTCCAGTTATAAAACATCTGATACGATTTTTTGAGTTGCTCTTCGGCTTTGTTTAGCTGTCTATTACGCAAAAAATTTAATCCTTCTGCATAATACTTATCATTTAGAATAATTTTAGGATACAGAAAAAAAGATGCTGATAAAATTAAAATAAGGAATATAGTCAAAATATTGTTGTGTTTTAAATTATATTTATTTTTATTATAAACTGATTTTCTAAATGTTAATGAAATATACGCTATATTTATTATTAATAGAATAGGAGGAAGGGCTCTTTTTAATGGAAAAGAGAAGAAACATATAATCAATAGATTAATTAAGCTCAAGGAAACATATAATAAAATTTGTTTTGAATATGGATTGACGACTCGTGAATTTGCTATCTTATAGACTTGGTAAAAAGAGTTTAAAATTATTAAAATAAAGGATAGAAATCCCCAGATACCAATCTCTGAAATTAACTCCAAAAAATCATTATGGACATGTTGTAATTGATATGAATTTGAAAACATTGGATCAATACAATTAGAAGCATGGTATAGAGGATATACAATCTTGAAATTGCCTAATCCAATGCCAGTCCAAATATTATCTTTTATTAAACTAATAGTATTAGACCACCATATAAGTCTAAGCTGAGCTGAAGAAACTTTTTCATTTTGAAAACATTCTAATATTCTATTTAAAATATTATTTAATAAACCTATTTCTTTAATAAATAAATAAAAACAAGATATTATAATGATCAAAATAATAAAGAACTGAATGTTAGCTAAATAATTATTGTTTTTGCGAAATTCATGTGTGTTTAAATATAAAATGACAGCAATTGTCAAGCTTATTAATACGGCAAGCCAAGATGCTCTTGTTCCGGTTAATAATATATAAAAAAAAGATATAATAAGGATAGAACAAAATAAATATTTATGTATCTTATTTTTGGAAAAAGATATAGCACCAAAAATATAGGGAATCAATATTGCTACAAAATGTGCTGCCATATTTTTATTACCAAATGTACCTGCTGGACTCACAGTTTGAGGTATAAAGGATATGAAATCTACTTGATAATTCTGTAAAATGCCGATAATTGCAATTAGCCCTACTGAAATAGAACTAAAGAAAAATAAATTAGGGAAAAGAGTTATCTCGTTAAATACAATAAAAAAATATAAAATGCCACAAAACCACCAGTGAATTAATACGGGTATGGCCTGATAAGGATTTATAGCGTTATATAAAGAAGTTGAACATAAGATAAGAAATATAAGTATTAGGATGTCAATATAATTGAAAGTGATAGTCTTTTTTATATGCCTTTCTTTAAAGAATTGATAAATTAATACCACAGACAATGACCACTGCAAGAAAGACATTTTGGGAAAATTTTCGAATTCTCCAGGAATTTTCAAAAATATGAACGGACTTATAGAAATAATTGAAATAATGATATATTGTATTTTATACTTATTTGTTGTTAATGTTTTAAAATACATAGAAATAAACATTATATCTATTGAAGTCTTCAAAAGTAAGGCCTACAAATCTATTTAATATGTAACTGTATGAAGGATGCTTAAAAATTGATCCCGTAGCAGGAGATCTCTGCGTACTTTGTAAATAAGCCGGTATATTGGCCATGAGTTTTTCTCTCTTCATGCTCCTCGTTTCTCGCTACTGAATTACTTTTAAGAACATTTGTTAAAGACTCATCCTAATACGGGAGGTAAACTTTTTGTCATCAAGTGTTTCCCGTCTGATGATCTGAACCTACCTCCATCTAATCACGTCAATGTATCTCCTCTGTTAGAGAAAGGTCAAGCCCCTTAATTTCATAAAAAAGCAGTGCATTGAGTACACCAAATTTCAATCTCCATTGTCCGGAAATGAAGGCTCAATTTAGGCATAAGACCAGCTTTTGCGAGTTCTTGAATCAGTAAACCTCGTTTTTACTTGGCCTCGAGATCCGGTGACTCGCAACTGGGCTAATTAAATATAGTCTGTTACATCGGGTATCCCACACTGGTGCCCAATCAGCTTCATTGGTATTGTGTCCTCTAGTAATTATCAATGCATCTCAAAACTCCCAGGGAATAACAATCTTGGGGATAGGTTGCTGAGCATTTCCTTAATGGGTATTTGGTGATTTTTTTATTATTTTAACTTATTGGGAGTTTTTAGCTTCGGTTCCGCCAGTTGTTAGAATTTTACTCAAGGAGAGTAACTATGGTTTTGGCCTCTACAAAAGCTTAACGAGGAATGGGGAAGGTACTAGGGTCTATTTTATATTGGTCATTCTGCTTCAATGGTATGAAATGATTTAAGGAAAAGACCTTTGAGTCTGGAGAAAGAAAGGAGATGGCAGGAATTAGTGGTTGGAAGCTTTTCTGGATACCTGCCAAACTTACCAGGAGTGGCTCCAAAGTAAAACTCAGATTAGCATATTGGTGTGCCTACCAGAAGGAATTTTGCCAGGCTCTTATCGTTTTATTCTAATTATTCTGACTTGGCCTTGCCAACAGAATTCCTGATACTCAGCCCGAATCCTGTAGGATAGAAGTTTGTGCTCTTGTAACTCCATTTATAATATAAAAGCAGAAGACAATACAAATTTAGTTATGAATATTAATATATTTATTAATTTGAGACTTAAAGTCATTGTGCTACATAATTTGGAATTATTGTTTTGCCAACTATTATTCAGATATTATCTGATTAATTTTGGATTGTTCTCTGGTCAATCTAAAATTGACTATTATGGAGTAACGTTTTACATTTTTGACACATATTTCATTTTTTCCTGAAATATTTAAACATAAATGAAATTAATAATCATTTTTTAAGCATTAATATGACATTTTTGTAGTCTTTGTGAAAAAAATACTTTTTGTATATGAATTTTTTAAAGCACATTATATTTATTTTTTTATTAGGAATATGTTTTTCAACTGGCTGTTCAAAGGAAGGACATCCAATAAAACTTGGTCTTTCCTTAAATTTAAGTGGTTATAGCGGCGCCTCTGCTGAAAATATTAAGGCTGGAGCGCTCCTGGCTGTAGAAGCGATAAACCGCCGTGGTGGAATCAATGGCCGGCCTTTAAAACTTATTATTAGAGATGATAAAAATACGAAAGAGGGGATATTAAAGGCGGACAAGAGTCTGATTGAGGCCGGATGCCCGGTAATTATAGGACACAACAATTCTCAGAATACCTTTATTGCCTATCCATTGGTTACGTCGCATAAGAGGATACTTTTCACTGCATATAGTGCCACCACTAGACTTTCTGGCAAAGATGATTTGTTTTTTAGGACGTCGGTTGACAACTCCTTATTTGGAAAGGCCTTTGGTAGGCTCTTTAAAGACGAGGGAATAGGCAGCATCGTTTTCCTATTGGATGTGTCAAACCCCACTTTTTCAGAGGATCTCAGAGAAGAGGTATCAAAAAATTTTGACGGACGCATTTCAACTGTGAGGATAAATTCCAGAACAGGTATTGACTGGGATCGTACTGTTGAACGCCTTATGGCCACAAGAGCTGAAGCTGTAGTCATGGTTACTGAGGGGATATCCACTGGCATAGCTGCGCAAAAGTTGAAGCTGAAGGGATATAATGGACGTTACTTTGCCACGCTGTGGGCGCATGGCCCCAGCTTGATTGCCTATGGAAGCAAGGCAGTAGAAGGTATGGAGATCGTGACCTTTTTAAAGCCAGAATATGACAATAGCATGTTTCGTGAGTTTAGTTATGAGATCTTAAGAGAGTTTAGCCTACGCCCCTCTCCAAAGGCAGCCAGGGCCTACGAAGCCCTTTTTATTTTAGCCGATGCCATGCAAAGGTGCGTTCCAAGTCCCGAAGATGTCATGTGTATTAAAAGACATTTAGTGTCAGATTCATATAATTTTCTCCTTGGACCAGTCAGGTTTGACAAATTCGGAGACGTATTAAGACCTATCTATGATGTCCAGGTAAAAAATCAAAAGTTTGTACTTAAAAGGCGTCTTCTTTGAGTATGATCAAGTTCAATTCTATAACGAGTAAGATCAAAGCATTTGTCTGGATTATAGGGATCGTAACCTTCACATTGGTCTTTTTGGTCACGGCCTATTCTGAAATGGACCTCTTAAAAAAAGAGTCCAGTTTAGAAATGAAAAGACTGTTTGCCTCCTGTGATGCCCTTATAAGGGATTATTTTTACAGAGATCACAGGTTACTGTCCTTTATAGCCTCACAGGCCCCTCTTGGTCCTGATGAGGCTGTAAAACGATATTTTAAAGAGGCTATGTCCAGTCTCTACGGAGACATAGACTATGTAGTATTGGATAAATCCGGACGGATATTAATGGTGGGTAAACCTGAATTAAAGCAATATGTTGGTCTCGATATGTCAGGTATAGACTATGTGAAAAACAATTTGTCCATATCAAAAGTGCATCAATCTTTTTTTTCCTCTAGACCTGTTATCACCTTTTCTTATCCTGTAAGAGGTGGGAAAAGACTCCTAGTTGAAAGGGATTTGGAAGGATTGAGTACTGTAATTGGCAAAATAGCAGTTCCTTTGATTAAAGGTTCAGTAATATTTGTACTAACTTCTTACGGAACTGTCGTCTATCATCCAGATAGGGATTTGATGAAAAGAAGAGAAAATTTGAAGTACGATTTTGAACAATTGTCTGGTCCAGATAAATACGGCCTTTATAGACTGATTTTTAATGGAAAAGAATACTGGTGTTATAAAGAGGCATTGTCAATGCCTAAAGGATGGCATTTTTATGCGATCATTCCTATGAGAAATATTATGCTATACATATGGCATAATATATGGCCCATTTTGTTTGCAATTTTTTTAATATTTTTTATTGCTCTAGTTGGAGTAGATAAAATTATATATAAATGCTTAACCAAATCCATTAAAGAACTATCGGATTGGCTCATTAAAATTGATCCCTCGAATTCAGAAGACTTTTTCTCTTCTAAACAAATGAGCCATAATTCATCCTGTATTGAGATCGAGTCCATTATTGAAAGCATAAACAATTTATTGGAAACAATTTATGAAAATAACCAGGAATTATTGAAGAGAGATCAACAACTTAGAACGATTATTGAATCTGCAGCGGATTGGGCATATTGGATAGATGAAAACGGCCACTTTAAATATAATTCGAGGAGATGTGAAGCAATTACAGGATATTCTCAAGAAGAGTTTCAAAAAAATCCCGGACTGATTTTTGAAATAGTTCATCCAGAAGACAGAAAGCGCTTTGAAGACCATTTTCAGCGCATCCAGAGCGATTTACCCCATGAGCCATTAGAATTTCGTATAATAAGAAAGGATGGGGAAATCAGGTGGATAAGTCACAATTGTACCAGGATCTTTGATAGCAAGGGGGCCTTTCTTGGTATAAGAGCAAGCAACCTCGATATTACAGATCAAAAACATGCCTCAATAGAGCTTGCAAAAATAGACAAACTTGAGTCACTTGGTGTGGTTGCGGGTGGAATAGCCCATGATTTCAATAACTTGTTAACTGCTATTTTGGGGAACGTCTCTCTTGCCAAAATGCAGCCAAATCTTGACACTAAGGTATATGAAAGGCTTGAGGCTGCAGAGAAAGCGAGTCTTAGGGCCAAGAGTTTGACTCAGCAACTATTGACCTTTGCTAGAGGGGGCTCTCCCATAAAGAGATTGTCTTCCCTCAAAAAGATCATACTAGAGACAACCGATTTTGTCTTAAAGGGATCTAATGTGGCATGTAGATTTGAATTTGCTGAGGATCTGTGGGCCGTCGAAGTCGATCCAGGGCAATTCAGTCAGGTAATTCAAAACCTCGTTATGAATGCCGACCAGGCAATGCCCAATGGCGGGACTATTACAATAAAGGCCCAAAATATAGAAATAGAAAACAAACACCACAAATTTCTTTCAATTGGCAAATATGTATTGATCAGCATAGAAGATCAAGGAGTGGGTATACCAAAGGAACATCTACCCAAAATTTTTGATCCATATTTTTCCACCAAGGAACAAGGAAGTGGCCTGGGACTGGCAGTGTGTTTCTCTATCATAAGAAAACATGGTGGATATATTCGAGTAGATTCTGAGCTGGGTAAGGGGACAAGATTCGATATATATCTTCCTGCTGCCCAGACTAAATTGGAAAATGGTGAGCACAATGAAAGGCTCCCTTCCACCCATATCGAAAGAAAAAGGATATTAGTCATGGATGATGAAAACAATATCCTAGAACTCTTGAAGGAAAGTCTCAATTACCTGGGCTATGAAGTGGAGCTCACTCGAACCGGAGAGGAGGCCATAAAATGCTATGAAAATGCCATGAGGGAAGGAAGGCCTTTCGATGCAGTCATTATGGATGTTACAATACCAGGAGGGATGGGAGGAAAGGAGGCAGTAAAGATTCTTCTTGAAAAGGATCCATCAGCCAGGGTCATCGTCTCGAGCGGATATGCAAAAGACGATATCATAACAAATTTTAAAAAATACGGTTTCTGCGAAGCCTTAGTAAAACCTTATAAACTGGAAGAACTCAGTAATACTTTGTTGAAAGTGCTATCTGAATAGTCAATTTCTCAAAAAGGGGTCTATTTACTCTAGGACTATCCTTTAAGAAGGGGAGATGAATTGCATAGTGGGATCCTCATTAGGTCTTCTGCCAAGAACACCTGGCCCTTGAATTCCCTCCTCAACGGACTCAGAAGGTCCGATTCATCGCAGTCCGGGTAAAAATGAGTCAACAGCAATAGATCAGGTCCAGCAATTTGTGCAATCTTTCCAGCCTCGCTTGGGGTAAGGTGGCCCTGGACCTTTTTACCCTCAGGCCTGGCGCATTCGAGTATCAGAAGGTTTACTCCTTTTGCAAACTCTGCTAGTTCAAGGGAAAAGTCCGTATCTCCAGACACCACAACGCTATTTCCTTCTTCATCTTCAATCCTGTATGCAAGGCTGTTGGGGGTATGTTCTAGTGGCAGAGTCGAGAGTGTAACAGGTGGCATCTGGATCGAGGCCTTCATATGGTTGGGAATTTCTTCCAAGATTACCTTGTCTTGTTCTGGTTCGATCCAATGTCCAAAGGCCTTTTTGAGGCCATCCATGAGTTCAAGCAGGCCAATGGATGCCATTATCTTTACTGGCCTTTTGCGTGAAAAGCCTGGTGCATATTTTGTGGCAAATATGTATGGAACAAGCTCACCTATGTGGTCCGGATGAAAGTGAGTGTAAAGTATGAGATCTATCTCATCATATTTTATACCGGCACGTAAAAGCTGCCTCAGTGTGCCTGAGGCACTGTCCACCATGATGGTAAATGTCTCTTGGGTGAGGGAAGAAGACTGGGTCAATACGCGAATGAGAAGACCAGGGCCTGAGCGCTTCAATGATGGAACGCAAGTTCCTGAGCCTAGGACGATGACTTCAATCATGTCTCCCTTCTACCTTCTCCCTGTTACCTCTTTAAGTGCCTCTATACACCTCTGATTTTCCGCAGGTGTCCCAACTGTTATTCGAATCGATGTTGGGAAGCCATATGCGCTCATGGCCCTAATTATAACGCCGCATCTAAGCATCTTCTCATATATGGCCTTTGCATCCATACCAAGGTCTACGAGCATAAAGTTGGTATTGGATTTTAATGGTTTGAAACCAAGGTCTTGGAGTGTTTCAAAGTACCAGTCGAGTCCCTCCCATGTAGCCTGTAGCGTATGCTCGAGATGTTCTCTGTCTTCAAGGGCATTGAGTGCCCCGATCTGGGCAAGGGCATTGACGTTAAACGGCTGCCTTACCCTCTCTAGGATAGAGGCAATCTCTTTTGCCATAATCCCATAACCGATCCTCAATCCTGAGAGTCCATAGGCCTTTGAAAAGGTGCGCAGGAATACTACCCTGGGATCTTTTCTAAAATAGTCTATCCCAAAGGGTACGTCTTGTTCCCGTACGAATTCACCGTAGGCTTCGTCCAGGCATACTAGGACATGTTCTGGAAGGGCCTCCAAAAAGGCATTGAATTCGTCGGTCCTTATCACGGAGCCTGTTGGGTTGTGTGGATTGTCTAGAAAAATGAGCCTTGTCTTTTCGTTTACCTTGGATAGTATTGCATTGAGATCATGGGAATTTTCTCGAAGTGGCACCAGAATGTTTTTGCCACCAAAAACTTGGACCATCTTTCTATAAACGAGAAATGCCGGATCGCTGGAGATGACCTCGGTCCCTGGCCCTGAGAAGGCATGTATGAGAAACTGTATGATTTCATTCGAGCCATTGCCAAGCACAATATTTTGTGACTCCACACCCCAGAGTTCTTTTAGTTTTTCCTTTAAGTAATAGCCGCTTCCGTCAGGATAGCGGTGTATTGCCCCTAGGGCATCTCTAATTGCCTCGATGGCCTTTGGAGATGGCCCAAATGGGTTTTCGTTTGATGCCAGTTTTATGGCCTCTTCAATGCCGTACTCACGTTTTAGCTCTTCAAGGGGTTTTCCAGGCGGATATGGTTCGAGGTCACGAATATAATTTTTTACGTTTTCAATTAGACTCTTCATAACTCGTCCTCTACTAATCGAATTTCTTCCCAACCCAGGCTGGGGTCTCCTTCCACTATTATCTTTGCCTTAAAGCTATTTTCCAGTGATACGAGTTCATTTCTCTTTTGATTGAGGATATATTGGGCCACCTCTGGGGCTATTTTTACTATTATAGTCTTGGATCTCGTCTCCTCTGCCTTTATAAGTGCGCTCCTCAAATACCTAAAATGGGCGAGGGCAATTGACTCGACATTTTTTACTAGCCCCCTACCTCCACAATACGGACAGGGATGGCTTACGCCAATTTCAATGGGGGATCCAAGCTTTTGTCGCGCGATCGCAAGGAGTCCAAATTTGCTGATGGAGGAACAATCGGTCTTGGCCCTGTCTAGTCGCAGACACGCTCTCATCTGGCGTTCCACGAGTTGCCTCGACTTTTTATAGCGCATGTCAATAAAGTCTATGACTATTATACCGCTGAGGTCACGAAGTCTGAGCTGTCTGGCTGCTTCTTCAGCTGCCTCGAGATTGGTCTGAAGCGCAGTTTCTTCAAGGTCCTTTTCCTTTGTGTGTTTCCCGGAATTTACATCAATGCTCACAAGGGCCTCTGTTGGTTCGATTATCAGGAAGCCACCTGAAGGGAGATCCACCCTTCTTGAAAATATTTGGTCGATCTGTTTTTCAATGTCGAAGTGGCTGAAGATTGGTTCCTGTTCTGTGTAGAGTTTGACCCTTGCCAGTTGTCTAGGAGATATGACCCTTATGAATGAGCGAATTTCATCGTATATTGGTTTTGAGTCAACAATGATCTCTTGGACGGAACTCGTCAGATTGTCTCTTAAAAATCGAATTACTAGGTCTCTTTCCTTGTATACTGGGCATGGAGCTGGTTCTTTCTTTGCCTTCTTTTTTATGTCTTCCCAGAGCCTAGCAAGATATCTGAGATCCTTTTGCAGATGAGTCTTGGCAACGCCACTTGATGCTGTCCTTGCAATGACTCCTACGCCTTCTGGGAGTTTCATGCTCTTGAGTATCTCTTTTAGGCGTTTTCTTTCGGCCTCGTCCTCGATCTTTCTTGAGACTCCCCTCTGATTGTTTCCGGGCATGAGCACCAGGTACCTACCTGGTATGGAGAGATAGGTGGTGACTGCCGCCCCTTTTAGTTCGGTCTCTTCTTTTACGATTTGAACGAGGATTTCCTGTCCTTTTTTCAGGACCTCCTTCATTGGCTTTGAACGCTCTGCATAGCCATAGTATTCTGGGTGTATGTCCTGAAACGGTAGATAGGCATTTTTCCTGAGTCCGATGTTGACAAAGGCAGCTTGAAGTCCCTGCTCTACGTTTTCAACAAGCCCCTTATAGATGTTGCCTCTGGTCTGAACATGGGTTGTGGTCTCCATTTGAAAGGCCTGGAGCTTCCCTTGTTCAATAAGGGCAACCCTCTTTTCCTCTGGGGACTCAGCGTTGATTAGGATAAATGCCTTTTGATCCTTTTTTTGTTCTTTTTTTTTCTTACTACCTTTTTTCACTTAGCCCTCACTAAATAGAATTCTTTGTTGTTGAGGAGCCTTCTTTCTATTATGCCTTTTTCAACGAGTCCGCCAACCTTTTCCAGTGCATATTTTTCATAGGGGCCAAATAGGGTCTCAAAGTCATCCCGGCTGAGCGGGCGTCTTTTGATCATTTCAAGGAGTTCATCTTCCTCTGGAGCACTACTGACCCGCTCTTTAGAGCCCATGTAAGATGTAATGACCCTTGCGTTTTCTCCAAATAGCTTTGCAATTTCTTCTAATTTGTCAGGCCCAACAGGGCTTGCCCACCCAACGGCGGGAGGACGCGCAACAGTATTTATCTGGATTTCATCAGGACAAATCTGTTGCGTGTATTTTAAGAGGGCTTCAATTTCCTCAGGCGAATCATTTACATCTTTGACAAAGAGTATCTCAAGTAGGAGTCGGCCGCGATATTCTTCCCTGAATTTGATAAGTCCCTTAATAATGGGGGCAAGTTCGATCCCCTTAGCAGGTCTGTTGATCCGCCTGAAGGTTTCTTCACTGGCGGCATCAAGGGATGGAAGTACAAGATCTGCCTTTGACAGGGCTTCTCGAACCCAAGGCAAGGGAAGCGTAGTAGCGTTTGTGAGCACAGCTACGGGCTTATCAATATTTTTCTTTATTGTTTCAATAATCTCCCCTAGTTCAGAGTGTAGAGTGGGTTCCCCTGATGCAGTGATAGTTACAACGTCAAAGGTGGCGCATTCTTTGGAAATATAGTTTAAAAAGGCCGTCTCGATAGCCTTCGGAGGTACGAGATCTACAAATTCAGTGGTATAGGCATTGGTAGGCCCCAATTCACAGTAAATGCAATTTAAGTTGCAGGTCTTCAGCGGTAAGATATCAACTCCTAAGCTTCTACCTAGCCTTCTTGAGGGAACAGGACCAAAAATAAGTTTTCCAGTGTTTTTACTCATATTCTCTCTACGATTACCCAAAAATTTTAACTTTGTATGGCGAAAGCGACAAAGGCTGTCTGTGTCCAGTGAACTCGAAAATTGTTTCTCCTTTTAGCTCATTAGCATTTTAGATGCAACGGCTACCTTACTTTTTTTTGCAAATCCTGATAAATCGATTATGCAGCTCGAAAGCCTTGCCCATCAATTTATTCTACGATGACCTGTCTGCCAGCGTATTTTTTGCCTACAGTGATCTGACCACTACGGCCTATTGTTTTTATTTGTTTTTTACCTAAACATTCATGACGACCTGGTTCGTCACCCTCGTGGATGAAAATGAGAATAGGAAGAAGGTAGAAGGAAGAAGGCAGAAGCTGAAGAGAGGTAGAAGGTAGGGCCTCTGGCTTTTGTACATGCAGGGCTTGCTTCTTCCTTCTACCTTCTGCCTTCTACCTGTTATATTAGGCGAATTATCCCAACGGGTATTTTCACGGTAAAGTAGACGCAAAACCAAACTGATAAACACGTACACTTCCCTCTCTGGCCAGATCCCAGAACCTGGCAAACACTTGACACCGTCAACAGTTATTTACGGTGGTGATTTATCTTGAGGGCCTTTAGGAGGGGGCAGAGGCACTTCGAACGGAACATGGTCTCGCTTTTTTCTCCGTGCTCCGCTGGGCCGGCCTAATGGGCATCCATGCCCATAAAGGCCGGGGCGTGCATCCGTGCACGCCCCCTCAGCCCCCTTCGGGGCTTAGGGCCTACTAGCGCTCCGCACTCCAGAGCTCGACCAAATCGTTCCGTTCTGAAGACGCCTCCGCCCCTTTGCCTACTCACTAGCCCCCATCTGTAACCATAACCGCGGGTGTTGGATAATCCCAGATCGCCTGGGATAATTCACCTGGTACATAATGCTATATCTTGTTAAGTGAAAGACAGCTTTTGGGTTGAGTGTTTACAGGGAGCGAAATAATGAAAAGCAGTGCTTAAAAAGCAGAGAGTAGTGTGCAGCCAGGCGGGCAGCGCCTCAACCTCAATTTTACACCTAAGAATCTATGGTGTATCCTTATGTGTAAAGGGAGGTGTATTATGAGAACAAATATTGTTATAGACGATGAACTACTCTCAGAAGCTATGAAATTGAGTGGAGCGACAACTAAAAAAGAGGTCATTGTTAAGGCCTTAAAAGAGTTTGTTTTTATAAGAAAACGTCGCAATTTACTTAAGCTCGCTGGCAAAATAAGATACCATGATAATTATGATTATAAGGCAATGCGGAAGTAAATTATGATACTTGTGGATACATCGGTACTTATCGATTTTTTCAAAGGCTCAAAAAATGAGCCTGTAGATGAACTCCATGAGATTATCAGGCAAGACATTCCGTTTGGTATTACCTCTAACAGGTAGAAGGAAGAAGCAAGCCCTGCCTGTATAAAGGCCCGAGGCGCTACCTTCTAGCTTCAACTCAACACTTCCAAAGTTCTTTTCCTTCAACTCAAAACTCAAAATTCAACACTCAAAACTTCTGAAGTGCTCAAAACTCAAAACTTTTAATGGTTCTCCCATGGCAGATCCTTTGGTCATTAACTAGTTGTTTTGTTGTTGTAAAAATGGACTAAAGTGTGGTATCAAATAAACCCAGATTATGCAGCTCGCAAGTTTGCCGAAGATGCGAGGCGGAGGGCACGCAGACGTACTTTGGTACTTCAAGTGCCCGACAACAAAGAGACCTCGGTAAAATTGCGAGCCCCTTGCGGCTTCAAATGCCTGAGGATTTATCACGGATTGAACTTCACCTTTTGGGTGAAGGCACAACGGGGAAAGATGCATGCTAACTATGTAATAATTCATAAAAATTACTTTCCTCAGGCATTTGAAGTGCATAATCTGGGATAAGAGTTTCACCTTTTCACAGGCATTTGAAAACACTACCTAACAATCGTTGTATAAAAATGACTTTAAATAATAGAGTGTTGGGGGAAGATCTTGGAGACCAATGATCAGGCTTGGACCAAAAAAGATTACTTTCATATCGGGCTTTCAATAGTCATAACATTGATTTTTTCCATAAGAGGTGGAGAATTACCTGGAGCCATTTTTGTAACCGTGAGGTACCTCTTAGCATATTACCTCTACGGTGTCGTCATGGTGTTGATGTTTGTAGGTCTAACGAAGAAGATGTTCAAGTATAAGCCAAACAAAAAAAAGATGGTGCTTTGGGTGTTTTACTTTGCCACCTTTTTTGCGGTTACCGAGCTGATACACGAAGGCTTTTTAATGTTGACAGGGCAGGAGTTTCATTAATGAGGCTTCCTAGCATCCATTGGGACAATGTTATTCAAAAGCTTCCATGGTTCCTGCTTCCAATAGTATTTTCAATGCTTGTTTGGATGGGAAAGAGAGTCATAGATGTCCAGAATATCTTAGACCTTTATCACTCTGGAGGGGCAATTGAAAAACTTGACAGTGTAATTAAAGGCTCGGAGGCCTTTTTAAATGACACGTTGGTTTGCATTTCGTTATTAGGGATAGTGTTTTTACTACTCTATATTTTTTTGTTTGCCACCAAACGAAGATATGAAAATAGAATCGATTTTTTGAGGACAGGGCATAATAGGTACAAGTTTCTTGCAGAGGGACCACTTTCCATAGGTATCTTAAGGCTTGATTGCGCCAGTGGCAGAATCGTCGACGCAAATACTGGGGCATTGAGGCTCTTTGGTTTTTCCCGTGCCCAGGTGGTGGGAAAAAAGGTTTCTAATTTTTTGAAGGAAGAGTCTGTTAAAGATATGGAACGGGTCTTTAAGAATATAGTGGAGGGAAAGAAATTTTTTGAAGTCTCCTGTTCCATAGTCAACGCAATTGGAGAAGTCAGGGATATAGACTTTCACGTAGCAGTGACAGGGGGAACAATCGAAGATTCCTATGGTGCCATTGGAAAAGAGGCAATTGCAATCCTTACGGATGTTACGGAAAAGAGGGTTGCAGAAGAGGAGAAACTAAAAAATGAGCGCCTTAGAGGGGTGTTGGAGATGGCCGGAGGTGCAGCACATGAACTCAACCAACCCCTTCAAGTGGTCCTGGGATATGCATCTCTGATCAGTGCAAGATTGGATGAAAATCATCCATTGAAAGAAAAGGCGGAAAAGCTACGTAGTGAGGTAGAGAGACTGAGCGAGATCGGAAAGAAGATCGCCAGTATCAGTGATTACGCAGTGAGAGATTATGTTGGGAATACAAAGATTATTGATATCAATAGGGCATCAAAGAAGGTGAAAAGAGTTGGTTAGAATCCTTATGGTCTCCTTTTCTACTTTCATATTTGAGAGTTCCTCGAGGGTAAACCATCCGGCATCTTCTGCATCATCTCCAGGCACAGGGGTCCCACTAATATATTTGGCCTCAATGTATAGTATTACATAGTGATAGCGAATGGCCGAATCGCCATCTTTATAGATGGCATCAACGTGGGTCATGGTCCTGATTGGAGAGACGTTGATCCCAGTCTCTTCCAAAACTTCCCTTTTGACAGCATCAAAGCAGGTCTCACCAAGTTTCACACTTCCACCGGGAGGGGCCCAGGTGCCTTTGGCAGGAGGGTTTTTTCTCTTTACCATGAGTACTCTGTCTCCTTTCCAAACCACACAGGAGACGGCAACCCTTGGATAGTCGGGATATTTATGGATAGAGGCACTAGAATACATAAGAGACACTAATAGCAGTGCAACTCCAATTGTGCAACAGGGCTATGTAAAAGTTTTGAGTTTTGAGTGTTGAGTTTTGAGTTGAAGGAAGGGAACTTTGGAAGTTTTGAGTGTTGAGTTTTGTGTTGAAGGAAGAAAAACGTGGCTTGCACAAAGGTAATTCTTTTAAGGACCTTACCAACGACTTTGACGGAGTCCTGAATTATGCAACTTGCAAGTTTGCAATTTGTTTCCAATTGAGCTAATTTAGGAAGAAGGAAGAATGGAGAAGGGAGAAGCTTTTTAAAAGTTTTGAGTTTTGAGTTATGAGTTTTGAGCATTTCAGAAGTGTTGAGTTTTAAGTGTTGAGTGTTGAGTTGAAGGAAAAGGGCTTTGGAAGTTTTGAGTTGAAGCTAGAAGGGAGGGCCTCTGACTTTGGTACTGGCAGGGCCTGCTTCTACCTTCTACCCTCTACCTTCTCCCTAAATCATGACTGATGACTAGCTTAAAATCTACCCCAAGAATAGCATTGATTTACGGCGGAAAAAGTGCTGAACGCGATGTCTCCATCGCAGGTGCAAGGCAGGTCAAAAGAGCCCTTCTTTCACTTGGATACGAGGTATTTGAATACGATCCCCTGACTGACTTAAAAAAGATTGTGGAAGATGCAGATAGGCTTGATGGTGCTTTTCTTGTACTGCATGGTGCCTTTGGGGAAGACGGTAGGATGCAGGGATTCCTGGATATGCTGGGAATCCCCTATCAAGGAGCAGGAGTGTTGGGGAGCGCACTTTCAATGGATAAGCACCTGTCAAAGACTATTTATGTGGCAAATGACATCCCCACACCGCAGTGGAGTTTGATTGGAAAAGATTTTAACAAAGAGGGCCTTAATGACCTCTTGGGTGGCCTTCGTCTGCCTCTCATGGTGAAACCAAGGAAGCAGGGCTCAAGTGTGGGAATGGGTATAGCAAATGACATAGAGGGCCTGAAAACAATTATTGATGAGGCATTTAAATGGGACGACTGGGTTATCCTGGAAGAGTTCATAGAGGGTAGAGAGCTCAGTGTAGGCGTCCTCGAGGGCTATAGTCCCCCAGTACTTCCTCCAGTTGAAATAATACCTGGCGAAGGGTATGAATTTTTTGATTATGAGGCAAAATATACCCCAGGTGCTACAAAAGAGGTCTGTCCTGCACCGGTCCCTGAGGAAGTGGCTGCAAGGGCGCAAGATCTTGCCCTAAAGGCCCACAGGGCCTTATGCCTAAAGGACTACAGTAGAACCGATATGATTTTAAGTGAAACTGGAGAACTTTTTGTTATCGAGACAAATACAATCCCAGGTATGACGGAGACAAGTCTTTTCCCTCAGGAGGCAAAGGCAGTGGGGCTAGAATTTGAGGCCCTCATTGCCCATCTCGTTGAGCGAATGCTACAATAGAAGGGAACAGCCCAAACTTTCGTGACGAACCAATTCGTCACCCCTGCTTCTACCTTATCCCTTCTTCCTTCTACCTACTTCTTTTTTAACATCTGCAAAAACGGATTCGTCCCAGGAGTAGTTGGAGTTGCTGTACCTGGATTTTGTCTTGCTCTCTGCAGGGCCCTGAGGAATGGATTGTTTGCAGGGGTCTGTGCTGGGATTGGAGGCTTGGGGGCACTAGGTGGCACTGGCTTTTTGACTGGGGGCTTGGCCTGTGGCTGGGCCACATGCCTTGAAGGCCCATTATTAGTAGTTACTTTTGCGTTGTTTCTAACCCTGTTTGTCCCAGAGAAATGAGGTATTTTAGGAGTTTGCGGTTTTATTTTCGGGGCAGCTGGCACGGCTCTAGGAGTTGCCTGCGCCACAGAAATCTTGGTTTGTCTTTCTGGTTTTTTGTCAATGTCAAAGGTATCGATTCGGATGATCTTGCCAGCCTTTTCAAATAGGGCTATTCCATCATTGAGTGCCACTAATTTATAGCCATCCAGGGTCTCACCTGGCCTCAATTTTATGAGCTTTTTGTCTCTGATTTCAGTTGGTACCTCTCTTTTTTTCTTTGGATTGACCTTTAATATTGCAACTCCGTAGTCTCCTGCCTTGATTACTCCATATAAGAGATATCTTTCAAGAAATTTGTCTTCAGGCACTAAGGCTCCACCAGCGGAGTCCTCCTTGGCCCTTTCGTCAGGGGGAAGGAATATATTTTTTTTTGAAATTTGCATGCCTCTGGCGGATGCCTGAGTGATAGACGGGCAGGCAAGCAATGCAATAGATAGTGCGATGACTATGTTTTTTGTCATGGACATATATAGATTACCCCTTTTCCAACATCTTTTTCAATTCTTGGACACGATTTCGAAATTCCTCTGTTATGGCATCTGCCTCTTGCCTATTTTTAATCACGTGTGGAGTAATGGCAATGAGGAGTTCTGTCTTCTCGTTTTTATAGGTTTTACTCCCAAATACATATCCTAAAATCGGGAGATCCTTTAAAACAGGAATTCCAGACCTGGTCTTGGTCCTCTGGGTCTGCATGAGACCGCCTATTACTATTGTCTGGCCGTCTTCTGCAATCAGGGTGGTTGAGGCCTTTCTTGTCCTGAATCTTGGCGAGGTAATTCCACCTGTAGATTCACTGGCAACTGAACTCACCTCTTGTGTCACCTCGAGCCTCACAAGCCCCCTGTCGTTGATATATGGCTTGACCTTTAAAATGATACCTGCGTTTCTGTACTGAATGGATTGCGTTGTGACTCCACCGCTGGTTGTTTGGGTATTGGAGAGGGTTGGTACGTCATCTCCGACTTCTATTGAAGACTCTTGATTGTCCACAGAAAGGATGGTTGGGGTAGACAATATATTGACGTCTGAAAATGAACTGATCGTATTCAAGAGTCCTCTGAGGTCACCAGCGCTGTTGAAAAGCCCGTAGGTAAATCCAGCAAGTCCTTGGCCCAACGCGGTGTTGATAGGAAGAGTAGTGCCATCAGAGAGTGTTATGTCCCCCTGATATCTCTTCCCATCTATCCTTATACCTTTGTTTTTTATGTACCACTCGATCCCGTACTGGGTATCCTTATTAAGGCTTATTTCAGCTATCAGTACCTCTATAAGCACCTGACGAGGCACTATGTCTATGGTTTTGAGCACCTTTGATATGGTCCTATAGTCCTTTGGTGTGGCCTTTATGATAATGGCATTGTTTACCTCATCGGCTATGATCTCCACCTCTCCTGTAAGCTCTCCGCTGAGTTTTTCAGGTTCCTTTGTCCTCTTTACTAATACCTTGGTTTTTCTTGTCTTGGAGCTTGAAGACCTTATTCCATAAAGTTGATTTAGTATGTCTACTATGTCTTTGGCCCTGCCGTTTTGTACAAAATAGACGTAGACCTGAGTTCCCAGTTCTTCCTCACCGGTATCGAGTTGCTTGATCCACTTTTCAGCCACGTTGAGAAGGCCTGGCCATCTGGTGGCAATCAGGATGGAGTTGATGGACTCTAAAGGAAGAATGAAAAAGCCTCCCTGATTCTGCCCAGGCCTTGAATACAGGCCTGGTGCCTTGAAGATCTTTTGTAGGTCTGAGGCCAGTTTTTTTGCCTCTGTAGCCTTGAGCGGGAATATCTTCCAGCTTATATCCTCGAAAGGGGCCGTATCTAGAAGAGATAGGATCTTTAATACCTTTTCGATGTTTTCCCTCGTATCCGAGAGGATGATGGAGTTGGTCGATGTCTCTGGCAATATGACGGCCGAGTTCGAAATGAAGTTTCTTACTGCGTTTACTGCCTGGCCTGCACTGATAAAATTGAGTTGAAGGAGTGCTATTTGATCTCCTGGTTGAAAGGCGGCCTTTTCAACAGCTCCTTGAACAGTGCTTGTGGCCCTTCCGCTATGGACCTTTCTAACCACTTTGTACAAATCATTTCTTGACTTTGTAATAGCAAGGCCATTTAGGTCGAGGATGTTATTTAATAGTTCAAGAAATGCCTCTTTTGAGTATGAGCCCTTTATCCTCAAGCTGATATTGCCTCTTATTGTTGGATCAATTGCATAGTTGAGCTCCAGAATGTCTCCAAGGATTTCATCCAGAACCGGTACTATGTCCATATGGTCAAAGGAGAGGCTAATTTGTCGTTTTTCTCCGGGTTTCGCCCCAGCAAAGGGAGATAATGGTGGCTTGGGGACATCTTGTTCAATTGTCGCATTGGTCTCTGGAGAGATATTGCGGTCTTCAACTACTTTGTCAGCACAATATGTATAAGATGCTGAGAGAGATATAAAGGCAACGCTTAGCAGAAAGAAAATCGAGCTTCTGATAAATCTATTCATAAATTCCCCCCAATTTAGGAACTTTTGTTTCGCTTTTAACTTTTAGCACTTAGCCTTTCGCCTTTGCCCATGGCCTAAATCCTGCAATCCCAAATGGTGCAAAAGGGGATAGAGAAATTTCTTTTTTCAATGCAGGATTTAGGAATC